>NZ_JBBWUA010000015.1:0-70395 GCF_038181555.1 Desulfitobacterium sp. THU1
AGATGACCCAGGAGATGACCCAGGAGATGACCCAGGAGACGACCCGGGAGATGACCCAGGAGATGACCCAGGAGATGACCCAGGAGACGACCCGGGAGATGACCCAGGAGATGACCCAGGAGATGACCCAGGAGACGACCCAGGAGATGACCCAGGAGATGACCCAGGAGACGACCCAGGAGATGACCCAGGAGATGACCCAGGGGACGACCCAGGTGATGACACTGAGCGCCTCGACGGTGATGATCGAACTAATACAGCTATCGAAATTAGTCAACAAGGTTGGCCTAATGGTGCCGTGGCTGTAATTGTAGCACGGGATGACGATTTTCCTGATGCACTTTGTGGTGTGCCATTGTCACGAAAACTAGACGCGCCGATCCTACTCACTAATAAGAGTGTATTAAGTCCTGGAACAGAGACTGAGATCGAGCGGCTTAAGGCAAAAACAATTTATATCCTCGGTGGGACGGGTGCAGTCTCCCAAGACATCCAGGATAAGTTAGTTGGAAAAGGACTAGAAGTCATCCGAATTGGTGGGGTCGATCGATTCGAAACGGCGGCACTGATTGCCAGACAGATAAATACCCAGGGAAAAGCAGTGCTTACTTACGGATATGATTTCCCCGATACCTTGGCAATTTCACCTTGGGCAGCAGCGCACTCTGTACCCATTTTATTGACACAAAATAGTTATCTTTCCCCAGTTACAGATGAAGCGCTAAAGGAACTTAATATACGGGAGACCATAGTTATCGGGGGAGTAAGTGTAATCAGTGATGAGGTTGTAAGTAATCTTTCTGGTATGGTTCGATACGGTGGCAACAATCGTTATCAGACCAATATCGAGATACTTGAAAATCTTGTCGGCGGTGACTACAGTCTATGCTTGGCCACAGGAAGAGATTTTCCTGACGCCCTGGTCGGCGCAGCCTTCGCAGTGAAAACCGGTAGCAATATGCTCTTAGTGGATAAAACTCTCTCAGAACCCCAAGTCTTAGAATTCCTGACTAAGTATAAAGGGTCCATCCGCATTCCCTACGTATTTGGCGGGGAAGGCGCCGTGAGTGAGCAAGTGCTAGACAAAATATATTCCTATAAATAGCGTCTGACCAATAGGGTTCTCTTGAAACGATTTATCCATTCAAGGTGAATCGGTTTCATTCATATATCTTCATGTTGGTACATACTTATCCATAAGTACCATGACTTTTACCTACATGGAGGTATAAAAGGGTGTTCCTAGGGTCGAAGAAATCAATTGGGAAGAATTAGATAATAAGCTAACACGTTAAAGTTACTGGAGGTAAGGACTAAATGATGCATTATGTTAATTTAAGCCAAAAGATAAATGGTTCTTTGACAAGTTTTCTGCAACTTTACCCGATGTATCGTGAATATCAAAAAGAAATCCTTGGACTTACAGAAAAACGGATGGCTCACAGAGAATGCCATAAGGACATGTGCACCATAGATCAACAATTTGTTGAATATCAGCTCGGCGTAGATATCACAGTCGAGCTTACAAAAGCAGCAATGCATTTCAAAGCATTGCCAGAGCCTATGGAGGCTAAGAACCATACAACCTATGACAAGCAGGGTAAGCTTGCCTGTTTGACGCTAGCAACCTCCTATTATGCTTAAATGAAATGGATAGTAAAGGGGGCAGGGCCAATGATGCCGTATGCGGGTTTAAACATGAAAGTTAATGAAGTGTTCGATGGTTTTTTGCGATACTATCCAAGCTATCAGGAATTTCGCCAAGAAATCCTCGAGGTGACGGAGAAGCATATCTCCCTTAGATTGGCGGCAATGAGTGAGGATACCTTAAACGACTACTTCTTTGGGCACCAACTTCATGCTGATATCACAGTGGAAATTACAAAGCATGCTATGAGACTAAAGGAATTCACAATCCCTGTAAAATCTGTAGTGCCTCGGGAGTCCCTACAATCTCCACAGTCATCACCTCCCTCCCATCCATCACATCCATCACATAGACCACATTCATTACATAGACCACAGTCTCGACAGTATTCACCTTGTTCACCGACCTCTAAGCCAAGCTTCGCAAAGCGCTCGGCACGTAATGCGTATGAAAAAGAAGGGAATGTTATCTTCCTGCCCTTTAAGGGGTGCTCGCTCCCTTTGTGAAGGCTGTAATTACCGACAAGTAGATCTATATAAAATCTATAAAATAACAGACAAATGAACCGACTAAAAATAAGTGATCGGTTCATTTTGTCTATTATCCTACGCCCTGTCCTATGTGCACGTCAGAAGGACAAGTGTACTTAATTTCTTGCCCGGAGTTATTGACACAGTACTATGGAGTGATAAAATAAATCGTAGGTTGTCTATTATATATAAAAAGGAGAGAAGAATGTGAAAAAAGGAAAAAGGATTATTGCTCTTGCCCTAAGCGTGCTTTTGGTCGGCGTATCATTAACTGGTTGCGGAGGAAGTAAAGCTGGCAGTACAAACACTGGAGACAAAGTAGATAAGGCTAAAGAGACCCTAATCTACGCTCAAGGCGCCGAGCCAAGAGGACTCGATCCAGCCCTCGTCGACGATGGTGAATCTGCTAAGGTTATGATCAACATCTATGAGGGACTCTTAAAGTATGCTGATGATTCAACTAAAGTTGAACCTTCACTGGCAAAAAGTTGGGAAGTAAGCCCAGATGGTCTTAGCTATACCTTCAAGCTTCAAGAAGGCGTCAAGTTCCACGATGGTACTGACTTTAACGCTGAAGCTGTAAAGATCAACATTGATCGTCAAATCCCACCGCAAGCTACGCCAGACATGGCATATGGCTCTTTTGTTTATGGATCAGTTAAGGATGTAGAAGTAGTAGATACGAATACTGTTAAGATCAATCTGACTGCTCCTAGCACTCCTTTCCTCAATAACCTGGCTATGGTTATGGCTGCTCCTATGGTTAGTCCTAAAGCTTTGCAAGAAAAAAGCAACAATCTTAACCAAGCTCCCGTTGGAACAGGCCCTTACAAATTTGTGAGCTGGGCAAAAGATGAGAACATCGTTTTAGAACGCTATGAAGAATATTGGGGCGAGAAAGCTCTGACCAAGAATGTTATTTTCAAATTCATCAAAGATAACTCAGCTCGTGTCGTTGCCTTAAACAACGGTGAAGCCGATATGATCGATGGAATCGATGCTACAGTCGTTGATCAAATTACCGGCGCAGGAAACAAAGTATTCCAAGCTCCTGGAATGAACATCAACTATATGGCTTATAACACCTCTAAAGCACCTTTTAATGATGCAAAGGTCCGCAGAGCTGTTTCTCAGGCTATCAACGTTCCTGAGTTAGTACAAAGCCTCTATCAAGGTTATTCTGAACCCGCAACCTCCGTACTTCCAACCTTTATGGAAGGCTATGACGCAAGTGTTGCTCAAGCCGCTTATGATCCCGCCGCTGCTACAGAGGCTCTCAAAGCCGCTGGTTTAACTAATGTTCACATCATTACATACACTAATCCAAGACCTTATAATGCCGCTAACGGTCAAGCTCTTGCAGAGGCTATCCAAGGCTATCTCTCCAAAGTTGGCGTAACCGCTACTATCGACTCCTTCGACTGGACAACCTATAAAGAAAAAGTAAAAGCTGGTGACTATGACATTTGCTTCTATGGCTGGATCGGTGACAACGGAGACCCAGACAACTTCATGTATCTGTTAGCTCATGAAGATCCTACTATGAATGTAGCTCGTTATAAGAACCCAGAATTCAATGCTTTAATCACAGAAGGTATTAAAGCTCCTGCAGGCGCAGATCGCAATGCTATCTATACCAACCTAGAGAAAATAGCTGCTGAAGATGCTGCTTGGCTTCCTATTTCCCATGCTCAGACCCTTGCAGCTTATAGCCCTAAAGTTCAAAACTTCTTGTACCATATGACTGGTGTTACCCCATTTGCTGGAGTATCCAAACAATAATAAGGTAAAAAGAAGAAGTTGGCAGCCGAGAACCGGTCTTTGTGCCGGTTCCCGGTTTTGCTTTTTCATGTATCTATATCTTAAGAGCCGAAGGGTGTTGGAGATGTTAAAGTATATCGTTAATAGAATCTTGATGTTGATTCCTGTACTAATCGGTGTATCCATTATTGTTTTCCTTATTATGCGCGTTTTATCACCTGATCCGGCCCCGATTGTTTTAGGTCAACATGCGACTCAAGAAGCGGTTGATGTTTGGAGACAGGCTAACGGATTAAACGATCCTATTCCTCTTCAATATTTGAATTTTATTGTCGGCGCAATTCAAGGCGATTTCGGGACCTCCTATTATACGAAGGCCCCCGTCATTGATGAAATTATGGCACGCTTTCCGGCCACTATCGAGTTAGCGATGTTTGCTATTCTTTTGGCTTCTGGGTTTGGAATTATCATTGGAATTATTTCCGCGGTAAAAAAGAATTCCGTATTTGATAACGCGGGTATGCTTCTAGCCTTAGTTGGTGTATCGATGCCCATCTTTTGGCTGGGTATTTTGTTGATTATTTTTTTCTCAGGCACACTTCATTGGCTTCCCTCCAGCGGGAGAATCGATCCCTTGTTAAGGCCTATGGATGTTACAGGGTTTTATCTTATTGATAGCTTGATTGCAGGAGATATGGAGGCCTTTGCGGATGCGTTCCAGCATCTGATCTTGCCGGGAGTCGCCCTAGCCATGTATTCGATGGCCATTATTACCCGGATGACTCGCTCCAGCATGTTAGAGACCTTGCAGCAGGATTACATTCGGACAGCACGAGCTAAGGGGGTTTCCGAGGGGAATGTGGTTCGCAAGCACGCCTTTCGCAATGGCTTGATTCCGATTGTGACGGTAATTGGCCTCCAATTGGGGAGTCTGCTCGGTGGAGCTGTCTTGACGGAAACCGTCTTCTCTTGGCCTGGCATTGGTTCTTATACGGTTGCCTGCATTTTGAAGTCCGATTTTCCGGTGGTACAGGGAGTTGTCCTGCTTATTGCCACAATATTTGTGCTCATGAATTTGCTAGTAGACGTGATCTATGCCTTTTTAGATCCACGTATAAAATATTCCAAGTAGGAGGTTGCTTGTATGAAAAAGGATACGAGTTCAGGTTCAGATGTTAATCTGATGCAGGCTGCTGAATACGTGGAAAAACCAGAGTCGCAGCTTAAGGAAATGTGGGATACCCTGAAGCAGAATAAGGCCGCGGTCGTTGGCTTGTGTATCATAATTATATTGGTTCTTATCGCCCTTGTGGTCTGGGTAAGTGAACTTTTAGGAGTCCAGGTCTTGCCTTATGATCCCAATTACTCAGATATGTCGAAAAGCTTCACCCCACCGAACTCAGAGCATTGGTTTGGTACAGATCAATTAGGAAGAGACATGTTCAGCAGGGTTCTTGACGGAACGAAAATTTCTCTCTCTGTTGGGGTAGCGGCGGTCTCTATTTCTCTCACCATCGGTGTTATTCTCGGTGCTATCGCGGGGTATCGCGGTGGTCGCACAGATACGATCATCATGCGGTTTATGGATATGATTTTAGCTATCCCTTCCATCTTGTTAGCGATCGCCTTCATGGCTGCTCTGGGAAAAGGAATAGATAAAGCGGTTATTGCGATCGGGCTGGTGTCCATTCCGGAGTATGCCCGTATCGTCAGGGGCAGCATTCTGTCCATCAAAGAAAGCGATTATGTGCATGCCGCTAAAGTCATCGGTAACAAGGACAGCCGAATTATCTTTAAGCATATTTTACCGAATATCATCTCCTTGATTGTTGTCCGGGCCACTTTGGGAATTTCCACCGCGGTGCTTGACACAGCAGCTCTTGGCTTTTTGGGTCTAGGTGTCCAACCGCCCTTTGCTGAGTGGGGCGATATGTTGGGAAGGGCAAGAGGTTTTATTTTTACCGCACCCTATACCTTGATTTTCCCAGGTGTTGCGATTACGATTACCGTTTTAGCCTTTAACTTACTGGGCGACGGGCTTCGCGATGCTCTTGATCCGAAATCCAGAATAAAGTAGGGGTATGAGTACGATGTTATTGGAAGTAAAAAACTTAAAAACAGAATTTAAACTGAAACGTGGCACGGTTAGAGCCGTCGATGATATAAGTTTTTCAGTCGATAAAGGTGAAATACTGGCTATCGTCGGCGAATCCGGCTCGGGTAAAAGCGTCACTTCGCTTTCAGTTATGGGGCTATTACAGAAACCTGGCCGCATCGCCGATGGTGAAATTGTCTTTGAAGGACAGAATCTAGCCCAGATGAGCCAAAAAGAATTGCGAGATATCCGGGGCAATAAAATCTCCATGATCTTTCAAGAGCCCATGACATCTTTGAACCCGGTCTGGCGCATCAAGGATCAGATCATGGAAAGTCTCATGATCCACAAGAATATGGATAAAAAGCAAGCATTGACCAGGGCGATTGAGCTGTTGGACATGGTGGGCATACCCTCGGCAGCCGAACGAGCAAATGACTATCCTCACCAAATGAGCGGGGGGATGCGCCAGAGAGTTATGATTGCCATGGCTTTGTCCTGCGAGCCTCAGCTTTTAATTGCTGACGAACCGACCACAGCGCTTGATGTGACGATTCAGGCCCAGATTCTTGACCTGCTCTATCACATGCGCGAAAAATTCAATATGGCGGTCTTGTTGATTACGCACGACCTTGGTGTCGTTTCGGAAGCAGCCGACCGGGTTATCGTCATGTACTGTGGCAAGATTGTGGAAGAGGCCGAAGTCAAGTCACTGTTCAAAAACCCTCTTCATCCCTATACGGTCGGATTGCTCAACTCCATTCCTCAGATTGACGATGATAGTGATGAGCGTCTGTATATGATCAAGGGCATGGTTCCCAATCCCTTAAATATGCCTTCAGGATGCTCTTTTTCCGATCGTTGTGACCGTTCGATGGAGCGTTGCACTAAAGAAATGCCGGAGCTTCGCGAGGTCGACGGGCATAAGGTGCGTTGCTTTTTGTACGAAGATACTAAGGAAGGGGAATTGAATGCAGAATGAGCGAAGTATTGTTAGATATTCAAAACCTTTCCAAGCACTTTCCTGTGGGAACTAGTTTTTTTGGCAAGACGGTGTCTTTACTTAAGGCAGTCGATGAGGTTTCTTTCACCATCCAGAAGGGTGAGGCCTTTGGTTTAGTGGGTGAATCAGGCTGTGGTAAAACTACCCTAGGAAAAGTCATTGTCAATCTTCATAGTCCGACTAGCGGGAAAATGATTTTTGAGGGAAAAGATCTCACCGCCCTGAAGGATAACGAGCGGAGAGCTCATTGCAAAGATATCCAGATGATCTTTCAGGATCCCTATGCCTCACTTAATCCACGCATGACTGTCGGAGACATTATTGCTGAGCCCATCATCATCAATAAGCTGCTACCGCCTAATAAGGTGGAGGAACGAGTTACCTATCTGTTAAACTGTGTAGGCCTCGCCCAGCACCAAAGAAATCGCTACCCCCACGAATTCTCAGGGGGCCAGCGCCAACGGGTTGGGATAGCCCGGGCCCTAGCTGTGGAGCCCAAGCTGATCGTCTGCGATGAACCGGTCTCGGCTTTGGATGTATCTATTCAGGCTCAGGTGTTGAATCTCTTGGCTGATTTAAAGGATGAATTCGGACTGACCTATCTGTTCATTGCCCATGGTTTGAACGTGGTTAAGCACATCAGTGACCGGGTCGGGGTAATGTATCTAGGGAAGTTAGTAGAAATCGCCCCTAAGAAGGAGTTATATGCCAATCCTTTACATCCCTATACCCAGGCTTTACTTTCTGCAATACCTATCATTGATCCGGAGAAGAAAAAGCAGCGGATTATCTTAGAGGGAGATGTGCCCAGTCCCATTAATCCTCCTGATGGTTGCCGTTTCTGCTCTCGTTGCTTTAGGGAAATGGAGCAGTGTAAGAGCCTGGCACCGGAACTCAAGGAAATTACGCCCGGACACTGGGTCTCTTGCCATCTATTTGACTAGGGAAGAAGATTTGGTTCCTACAGTGAACAAAGCGCACAATAAAGCCATGGTAAAGAAAACCCGACTTCGCAAGATACTTTGTCGTATAGTGGGGGCGAAGTCGTTGGTTCCCTTGTACACCGTGAAAGTCAACAAAAATTTCTCATTCATCAGTGATGCCGTAAAGCGGCATGGGAGTCTGATATGCCAAAAAAGGAGTTGTCACTCTACACAAAGTAGAGAGACAACTCCTTATACTTTCGAAATACTATAACCCTTGAGGAGATCTTTTCCTCACTTATATTATACCACTATTTTTACAAAAATATTAGCCTTATAATTCCAGTCTGGAGTGTGTATGATACTTAGCAGAAGGAACAAGGTAAAGCTAGAGGGGGCTTGAATATTGGAGAAGAGACAGCCAGAGCAAGTTTTTGAAAGTAGTCACCTAGAGGATACGATAGCCATAGCCAGAGAACAATTAGCAGCCATAAGACGGAAAAATGAAGAAAATAAGGCGAATATTATCGCAGCCAAAAAAGAACTGAGAGAAGATACCTCCCATTCAATCGCGAATCTTTGGTCCAAGGATGACTTTCTCGACCTTGTCAATTTAAGTCAATTTGCGAACCAGGTATCTGACAAGCTCTCGGAGTATGATCTGCAAGCCAAGAAAATGTTGGCTTTAGAGAAATTGATCGATTCGCCCTATTTTGCCCGGATTGATTTTAAGTTTGACGGTGAGGCGGACTTTGAAAAGATCTATATCGGACGGTCATCCCTCCAAGATGAGCAAGGCTATGAAATGGTTGTCTACGACTGGCGCTCCCCAATCTCCAGCGTCTTTTACCGTTTTACCCTAGGAGAAGCGTTTTATGAATCCCCGAGCGGCAGGATCACCGGCCAAGTGAATCTTAAGCGCCAGTATGAAATCAAACGGGGTCAACTGGAATACTATTTTGATGCTGATGTTCAGATTATTGATGAATTTCTTAGAAAACTCCTTTCGCAAAATGCTTCCTCCCAGATGAAAACCATCGTGGAAACCATTCAAAAAGAACAGGATATGATTATCCGGGATATGGAAGTAGATCTAATGATGGTCCAAGGAGCAGCCGGAAGCGGCAAGACTTCAGTGGCCTTGCACCGGGCTGCTTATCTAATGTATCAGGGACTGACCGAGAAATTGACCCATAACAATATCGTGGTGATCTCACCTAACCGACTTTTTGAACGATACATTGCCAATGTCTTGCCAGAGCTGGGGGAGAGCCAAGTCAATTCCCTTTTGTTTGATGATATACTGAGTAACCTTTTACAGCGAGAGGATATCCAGACTAGGAATCAATTTTTGGAATCTGTGCTCACCTCCGAAAGTCAAGGAGGAGGAACAATCCTTAAGAACGCCATGAAATTCAAAGGGTCCAGCCAGTTTGTAGAGATTTTAAGACGCTTCATCGCGGATTTGCCTACGCACTGGATTGAGTTCACCGATATTTATTATGATGGGAAAGTATTGGCCAGCCGCCAATTATTAAAAATCGAGCTCTTAAAAAGAAACCCAGAACTTCCTTTAAGCGTTCGCTTGCAGCACTTGGAAAAATCAATTTTAAAATCCGTTCATAAACAGCGCGGAGAGCGCTTGGAAAAGCTAAGAAGTTATGTTGCTGAAAAGCCCGAGCATGAGTTTGAAGTAGAAGAAGTGGCCCGAATGTTATCCATTCAGGAAAGTACAGTCCTGATCAAGACCATCCACAAGTTTACTGAATTGGATTACGTTGAACTCTACAGGAAGCTCTTCAGTGACAAAAACTATTTTTACAGCTTAGCCGAAGGTTTGGAATTGCCGGCTTGTATCGAGGATATCCTTAGCCTAACGCGCAAAAACCTGCAAAAAAGGGAATTGCAGCATGATGATGCTCTAGCCCTAGCTTTCTTACAGTTAAAAACCAAGAGTAAAGCTGATTCTAAAGCTATAAAACAGGTGGTCATCGATGAAGCGCAGGATTATCATTCCATCCATTTTGAAATTCTAAAGGCACTGTTTCCCAAAGCCCGCTATACCGTATTAGGTGATATCAATCAAACCATCGGCAAACAGGAGGATATAGCTCTCTATGATCGGGTCGCAAAAATCTTAGCTAAAGAAAAATCGACCCTGGTCACCTTGGCTAAAAGTTTTCGCTGTACCCAGGACATATTGGAGTACAGCGCTCAGTTTCTTAGTCCGGGTTTCACCCTTAACAGTTTTAGCCGAAAGGGAGACGCACCCGAGGTCTTTACTGCTCCAAACCAAGCGGCACTTGATCAGATAATCCTCAACGAGATTAATAACTGTCAAGAAAAAAGCTATCAGTCGATCGGGCTAATCTGCAAAGCAGAGAAAGACGCTAATGCTATATATGGACGCCTGAAGGATAAGCTATCCCTTCAATTGATTAATAGTGATACCGAAGTGGACTTAAAAGGTGTTTTCATCATCCCTGTATACCTGTCCAAAGGTCTGGAATTTGATGCGGTACTAATCTGTGATGTAGATGAGGGACATTTTCACAGTGAAGATGATAGAAATCTCTTATATATTGCCTGCACCAGAGCCCTACACCGCCTTAATTTGTTTTACACCGGGGATAGGAGTCCCTTGCTATCAGCTGAGTAGTTAGCGCGACTGATTAAATTATGCGAAGCTAATTTACTGAAGAAAAGGCTAAATATATTGATGGATTCACGATATAAGGCAGCAACTACGTAAAATTAAGTTAAGGAGTGAGGTGCTTGGTTTTCCAAAAAATAGCGGCGATTTTAGCTGAGATCATTGGCATTGATGATGAGGATATCACCCCCAACACAGAGTTGAACCGTGAATACGGAATCAAGCCGGTGGACCTTGCCAAACTAATTATCGAATGTGAGCGGACATTTCAGATTACCATTCATGATGAGGATGTCTATCGCTTCAGGTGCGTCAATGACCTTGTGGAGTATATCGAGCGGATTAAAGAAGAGGAGTAACCGAAATATCAAAGCGTGACCGTCACATAACTAAGGGGTTCCATTTTGGAGTTGAAAACGAAAAATCGCAGGGATGATAGCAGATTTCTAGCATGTTATTCATATCTAAAATCGCAAGATTTTAGTAGAAAATTAGCCACGATTTGGTTTAATAAATCGTGGCTAATTACACTTCGAGTTGGTTGAACCACCTTATGTCGCTTAATGGGAAAAATATGCATTAACCCAACCACACGTTATGCTCGTTTTGTTCAATCAGACAAATTAGAATTTGTGAATTATATTTAATTCTTGTTCAGTAATTTCTATTTTGTCAAAACATAACTCATATTAATTAAATCGTAGATTTCCTCTTTAGGAAAAGAGCTATCCAAAACAATTGTGATCCAGTGTTCTTTATTCATATGGTATGCAGGCAAAATCCCTTGTTGACCTCTTAATAAACTGTTTAATGCTGGGTCACACTTTAAGTCTAATATCTCAGCACTTCCTTTTCCTGTTAAGCCTAATTTAATTCTTTGTACATTCATAATTAGTCCGTACCATTTACCACCACCATCATGTCTAAGTACCGCATAATCTGGATATTTAAACCAAGGATAGTCTGGTTCTGTATCAAATTTTTCCTTTACATAAGCAAAAATTTCTTCTCTTTCTATCATAAAAATGCTCCCGAAATTACTATTTATCTACAGTTTATATAAATAATCTTTACTTCGCAGTTTCTTACAAGTGCGCGAAAAGTCACCACTAAATTTTACAATGGAAAAATGGTAAAATGCTCTTTTTGCATTTTCGAATTACTTTTCTACTCGAAGATATCCTGCAGAGTCAGATTGGTTATAGGCAGAGGGTGGTTGGGGAACATAAGAAATCGCATGTCGCGTTTTCTATTGTCGGGACTCCTTATTACCTTATTACTTAGTTATTGTAGGCTGGCATATCGGGGCCTGTAATATGATGGCGATGTCCGACATCATAAGTGGTATAGAAGTCCCAATTGTGCACGTGGTACCCTCCCGGAATACTCAGTGCAGGGCCAGAAGTGGACTTGTAATAGTGGGAATGACCATGTTCGTACATGACCCAGCTCTCAGATTGATGAATGTGACTACCGTCAGAAGTAGGTATTGCTGGTCCGGTGATATCTAGGCATTGATGGGAATGTCCATTGTCACATGAGGTATGTGTCACGCTACCGTGATTATGGCTTAAAAATCCCTGATTTGACATGAGTGTCGCCCTCCTTCACAGCATTATATGCCGTTGGTCGGCGCATTTGCTTGACTATAAAAACTACCATGCTTAGGTCGATAAGAACATCCCCTAAGCTGAAAAGCTGTTTCCCGAAAATAGGGATATTAGCATAAAAAATATCGGCTAGAAAGCCTAACCGAGTTGCTTCTGTAAGGATTCCATGGGTGCCCGTTCCTGTCTCGAGAAGCTGCCGGCTTGATTCCGGGACAAAGGTTGGATCGACGGGCATTAGCCCTCCATTGAGAATAATCACTGCAGAATTTAAGGCGATTCCCAGAGTAACCAAACGAAAGCCCCGAAAAGCTCGATTCGTCCATGTAAAACCCATCAAGAAAAGGTAAGAGAGAGAGTGAGCAAGAGGAATAATCCAGTGGCTTGACCAGCCGAGGCTAAACTTTACGGACCAAAAGGCAAAGATTTGCAAAAGAGCTCCTAAGAATAAGAGCTCTAAACGTTTAAAATTTGTACTTATAAGAGAATTAAAGCTGCCGCCGGAAAAAAAACCGATAAGTACAGCTATTATCACTGATTCGAGCAGCATTTATTTCTTTCCTCTCTTTTTCCTCATTCAACATTTAGCTATTTGTACGTCTTTACGTGGCGATAGTAGCTTTTGAGGATTTTCTCTTTGCACTATACTATCAAACGCAGCTACAACGTCCGGATCCAGCTGACTGCCTGAGACACGTCGCAATTCGGTTAAGGCTTCGACCGGGGAAAGAGGCTCTCGGTAACTTCTGCTTGAAGTCATGGCGTCATAGGCATCGGCCACAGCAATGATCCGGCTTTCTAGGGGTATCTCCTGGCCTTTTATGCCGTCAGGATAGCCATTACCATCGAAGCGCTCATGATGAGAACGCACCGTGGTGCTTACATCAAAGAGAAAGTCAATGCTTCGGACAATTTGCTCCCCAATGGCCGAGTGGTTGCGAATAATCTCCCACTCCGCTTCGGTGAGTTTCCCACTTTTATTTAGAATGTCTTCGTTGACCCCGATTTTGCCCACATCATGCAGAACCCCGGCATACTTGATAAACTCGACACGATCCTCAGCGAGCTTTAACTCCTCGGCAATTTTGACCGACCACTCGGCAACCCGACTGGAATGACCACTAGTATAGGAGTCCTTCGCTTCCAAAGCAGTGACAAGTGCTTCGACCGTGTTAAGGTAGTTCTTGCGCATATCCATATAAAGTTGGAAAGAATGGCGTGCGAGGAGTAGGGGAACAAATAGGAGAAGTAAGGCCAATTCCCCAAACTCTCGATAGATCATGGAAGTAAGGATTGCCAGGGGAGCAAGGGCTAAAAAGTTAGGAATTGACCAACGAATATTGATTCTCCACATGAACCATGGAGATTTATCAAACAGTGCTCCTAGTGCAATAGAGACAATGGTTACATTCAGAAGACTATAGGAGAAAGCAGCAGCAAAATAGCTGATTAGATTGACTATATCGAATCGAGCGTGCTGAGCTTGAAGAAGATTAAAAACCAAGTAGGCAAACGAAATGGAAATTACATATTGGGAGGTATTAAAAATCCTTTTGTAAAGCAATTGTTCCTTTCCGCCCTTGCCACAAACCAGCATGCCGGCTACTAAAACAACGGGGATCGTTATGCCTATAGGAAAAAGAATAAGACAGGCCATAAAAATTGCATAGCCAACTGTTACATATCCTCCCTTAGGAAGCGATACAGGTAGGGATTCGCTAATCACTGCTAGAAGAGCAAAGACAAACAAACCCATTACATCGGAAAGGTGCCAGGAATGGTTAGAGATAAACCAAAATGAAAGCCCTAGGCCGAGAGTCACAACAACATAAAAAAGTTTTTTGAAGCTGGAAGGTAATTCTTTCATTTTTATCCTCTGCAATCATAAAAATTTATAGATTGGCCGGCAAAGTTACAATTAGATTTTGTAGTTAGCGCCACCAGCGAGAACTAGAGTTACAAGAATAGCAAGTACCTTGTATAGTTTGCTCATTACGGTTACCCCCTTTATCTATAAATAGATCAGGTTTAACCGCTTCGCTCATTTTTCCGCTTCGCTAAAAAGGAAAAGGCGCAAATCTTTGCTACTTTAGCCGGCCAAAAATAACGGCTATAAATAACGGTTTTGGTGCTTAATAGAACCACAACTTACGGTTCACAGCATCCAAAGTTGCCTTAACCACAGCTTCTCTTTCGTCATTTTTAACTAAAGCACAACCGACTAAGCTTTGTTCTCCAATAGGTGTAATTAAGCTGAGCACCACCTGTGCGACATGATGCTTGCCTAGACGTGTAATCGCTACATCCTCAGTAGCGAAGACCAGCTTATTCGTTAGGGATGTGTGTAAAGCATTGATGGTGGCCTCCACCAAAAGGCGGAGTTTGGTATAGGTTGTGGAGGTTCCAGAGGCGACACCTTCGTATATCTCATTTCCAATCGAGAGTTCTACCTTTATTTCAGCCTTCGTGTTGATGGTACGGAGAGATACACTTACGAGCTTTGGTCGCAGTTGTGTACCATCTAGAGAAGGACTGGATGTTTCTGTTTCACTCTCCTGCTGTTCTAGCTGCTCTATTTGCACAACACTAATAATTTTATGGTCAATTTCTATACCGAATTGAGCGGCTAACATCGATTCTACATCTCGGACGATTTGTTTTGGGTTTCGATCTGAATTCGCAAGTATATGAATTTCGACAATTTCATTGGCTGCATTGGCTTTGATTCTAGTCGATATTACGGAGCGAACCTTTTTTATTGCTTGCTCACAGGGTGTCCAGGTCGTCTCAGACATAAAGTTCCTCCCTAAACTGTGATGTTTTTCCAGTTCACCTATTTCGACACTACGCGCCAACATCCCTTCTTAAATTGGCTTAATTTTTCTAAATACACGAGAAGCCTGAAATTGAAGAAACCAGGTCTAAAAAAAGCCTGGTTTCACTCATAAACATGACACGAGTCAAGATGAAGTTGCGCACTTCTTATACTCTAGTGGCTCACTCTTTAAAAAGATAGTGAGAAAAGCGGCTACAAGGCAGAGAGAAGCAGCAATCAGATAAGCATAGAAGTAACTATTGGTGAGATCGACAACGGTTCCAGCCATGAGGGGGCCGAAAACTCCACCCACACCCCAAGCAGTGAAGACCAGTCCGTAGTTAACCCCGCCATTTTTTGTGCCGAAAAAATCATAGGTGGCTGAGGGGAAGAGAGAAAGGAGTGAACCATAGCTTAAGCCAGTCATGATAGCACCAAGGGCAATCAGGGCGGGGCTGCTATAGAAAGCGAAGGCTAGCATATTAAATCCTTGCAGGGTAAAAAAGATGCGCATGGTCCAGCCTCTGCCGATCCGATCCGAGAGCCAGCCTGCTAATACGCGACCTCCGGCGTTGAAGATGGCCAATAGGGCCACCATGGCAAAGCCCCAAGAGACCCCAGTCTGAAGTTTGGTGATGGTGGAAAGTTGCCCGATGATCATGAGACCTGCTGTGGCACCGGCAGCAAACATTAGCCAGAGTAAAAAGAAACGGGAATCCTTAAGCATTTCTTGCCAGGTAAAATCAGTTGCTACAGGTCCTAGGGATGGTAATGTAGCGCTTGAAGATGTGGAAGCGGAGGTAGGAGTAGAGTCTGGGGAAGAAGGTGTGGATTTCCGAGATGATATTGAGTTGTTGATTGACGGACTGAGGGGAACTGCGAGGATTTGGGAGAGAGCAACAATGGCGAAGAGGAAAAGTAAACCTTCGATGCGAAAGGCACCCTTGACACCGAAATTGCCGATGAGAACGTTAGTTAGGGGAGCGATATAGAGGGAAGCGAGGCCAAATCCAGCCACAACAATTCCGGAGATCAGGCCTTTCTTTTGGGGAGGAAACCATTTTACAGCGGCCGGAGTAGCTGCTGAATACCCAAGTCCGATACCCATGCCCGCAATCAGACCAAAGGTTAGAATGAGGATAAAGAGCGAATCAGTAAAGCTGCTCAGAATCAGCCCACCACCGGCAAAAATTCCACCTGCCGTGGCGACCCAACGGGGACCAAAGCGGTCTTGTAAGCGACCGCCGGGTACCATCATCAGAGCGAATACAGCACAGGCTACGGTATAGGGAAGGGAGGCAGCAGTCTTCGACCAGGCTAACTGCTCCGTTAAGGCAGCGGCAAAAACACTCCAGGTATAGAGTACTCCTAGGGCCAAATTAATACCCGTGCCGGCTAGGGTCACAGTCCACCCGCGGGTCGTCTTATTCATAGTCTCTCTCCTTTCCTTAGAAGGGGAATAATGTGAATTATCGAGGTGACTTTGTAAGAAAGGCTTAGGTCCAAAGTGGAATTGGATTAATATGACCTAAGTCATATTTCTGTCGGTTTATTTAGTCAGAGTCTTTGACATTAATCTCCGAGATTCTAAGGAAGTAATGTGTGATAGAGTCAGAGAAAGGCTAGGGGGAAAACCCTAGCCTTTTAATTCGTAAGTCCGTTCAAACTCTCTCAGAGTCCATCAGAGTCCATCAGAGTCCATCAGAGTCCATCAAGGCACTTCAAAGTCCATCAAAGCACTTTCTAAGTCCTAGCTATGAGCCTGGCTTAATCCTGATAGCTGGCTTTAAGCATATTGATGACAGAAACATCCGATAAGGTGGTGGTATCACCAATGGCACGACCCTCGGCAATATCCCTTAAGAGGCGACGCATGATTTTACCGCTTCGTGTCTTGGGCAGTTCAGCCGTAAAGAAGATATCATCAGGACGGGCTAGGGCTCCTATTTTTTGGGCCACATGCTTTTTAAGGATATTGACAAACTGCGGGCTAACCTCGATGCCTTCCTTTAGGGTGACAAAGGCAGCAAGGGCTTGCCCTTTGATCTCATGATGTTTGCCGATACAAGCTGCTTCGGCAACGGAGGGATGATCGACCAAAGCGCTTTCCACTTCCATCGTACCAATCCGATGTCCTGAGACATTGATGACATCGTCTACGCGACCCATAATCCAGAAGTAGCCGTCCTTATCCCATTTTGCACCGTCGCCGGGGAAATAGATGCCCGGCCAGTTGCCAAAATAGGTCTTCTCAAAGCGATCATTGTCGCCGTAAACTCCGCGAAGCATAGCAGGCCATGGTTCTTTGATGGCCAAGTAGCCTCCGCTCCCCTTGGGCACAGAATGGCCGTCGCTATCGACTACCTCGATCTTGACACCGGGGAAGGGTGTCGTACAGGAGCCGGGCTTTAGGGAGGTGATGCCGGGAAGGGGAGTCATCATGATCATGCCGGTTTCGGTTTGCCACCAGGTATCCACGATGGGGCATCTTTCTCCACCAATATATTTGTAATACCACATCCAGGCTTCGGGGTTGATGGGCTCGCCCACCGTACCGAGGAGTCGTAGACTGGAAAGATCCCGACTTTGGGGATACTGTGGTCCCCATTTCATGAAGGTACGAATGGCGGTAGGCGCTGTATAGAGAATGGAGACCTTGTATTTTTCAACGATTTCCCAGAAACGATCTCGCTGTGGATAATCAGGGCTTCCTTCATACATGACGACTGTAGCACCATTAGCAAGGGGACCGTAGACGATATAGGAATGTCCGGTGACCCAGCCTACGTCCGCCGTGCACCAATATACATCCTCTTCTTTCAGGTCAAAAACCATGCGATGGGTGGAGGATACACCGACCATGTAGCCACCGGTGGTATGAACGACTCCTT
The DNA here is from genome assembly GCF_038181555.1 of Desulfitobacterium sp. THU1. Taxonomy (NCBI): domain Bacteria; kingdom Bacillati; phylum Bacillota; class Clostridia; order Eubacteriales; family Desulfitobacteriaceae; genus Desulfitobacterium; species Desulfitobacterium sp. THU1. The sequence continues at coordinate 17,927 of NZ_JBBWUA010000015.1, forward strand.
TGGGTTTGCCGGTGGTTCCGCTAGTGTAAAGAATAAATAGCATATCTTCGGCATCCATGGGCTCAGCCGGGCAGACGGAGGAGGCTTTTTTCATTTCCTCGTGATACCAGAGATCCCGACCCTCTTTCATCTGAACGGGTTGATGGGTACGCTGGATAACGAAGACGTGATCGACACAGTCCACACCTTCCAGTGCTGCGTCCGCATTGTCCTTGAGGGGGATCGTGTTGCCACGGCGGAAGCTACCATCTGAGGTGATGATGGCTTTAGCTTGGGCATCAATCACGCGATCGCGCAGGGAATCGTAGCTAAAACCGCCAAAGACCACACTGTGGGGAGCCCCGATGCGGGCGCAGGCCAGCATGGAAATCACGGCTTCGGGGATCATCGGCAGATAGATCGTGACGCGGTCGCCCTTTTCTATGCCATTGGCCTTTAAAACATTAGCGAATTTGCAGACTTCTCGATGAAGGTCCTGATAGGTAAGAACGCGGCTATCCCCGTTTTCCCCCTCAAAGACGAGGGCTGCTTTATTGCGATGCCAATCACTAAGATGGCGATCCAGACAGTTATAGGAAGCATTGAGCTTGCCGTCGACAAACCACTTGGCATAAGGAGCATTCCACTCGAGAGTTTTTTCCCAAGGACTGAACCAATTAAGGGTCTTCGCTTGTTCTTCCCAAAAAGCTAAATGATTATGACCTTGGTCATATATTGCATCGCTTTGAATCACAGCGCTTCTTCGAAATGCTTCATGAGGTGTAAATTCTCGATTTTCATTGAGCAGAGCCTCAAGATTACTTTCCAACATAGTTATTCCTCCCTCTATCATCCCGCAATTATCTCTCTAGTTCCTTTAATTTACTGCATTCTATCAAAGGAACCGCAGGAAGAACACGGAATCAGGGTAGAAAACCAAAGAATGGAGATTAACGGAGATTTCTGACAGGTTATCCGTTTCACAAGTCGTAAGATGGAAATTCAGGTCGGGCGAATGGTCGATTTTCACAGGGTAACGGGAACGGTGGAAATTTGCTGGGTCAAAGGCGTCTTGACGCGATTGAACGGTCGTTTTAATATGTACGAGAGGGGTAAAACTAGGTAAAACGCACATAATCGGTGTTAAAGCCGATGAAAACCGAATAGCTTTGAAAGTTTTGTTGCTAGATAGGAATAATAAGCCAATCAAACCGAATAGCTTAAGAATCTTAGTCGCTAATACGAAAAGTAAGCCGATCAAAACAAATAGTTTTTAAAGTCTTGTCCTCAAATAGGGATAGTAAGATAAAAGTAAAAGTAACTATAAACTAAATGGTAATAGATGAAGGAGAACTTCCTTGAGTGAAATAACAACAGAAATGAACCAACGCAATATCGCCTTGAAAGTAGCCTATGATGGAACCCATTATCACGGATTTCAACGTCAGCCGGAGTTTCATGGCCCCACTGTGCAAGGATCTTTGGAGTCGGTATGGGCCGAGCTGGTGGAAGAAGTAGTCACCCTGAATATGGCAGGTCGAACTGACAAAGGGGTCCATGCAACGGGGCAAGTTGTTAATTTTCAGACCTCAACCCGCATTCCTGTGGATAAAATCCCTAAGGCCATGAATAGCTTGTTGCCCCGAGACATTCGGGTCTTCGAAGCTGAGGAAGTGGCTGAAAGCTTCCATGCCCGTTTTTCAGCCCGCTGGAAACGCTATGATTATCAGATAGATAACCATAAGATAGCGGATGTCTTTAATCGCCTTTACGCTGTGCATGTACCGGTCCCCCTGGACTGGCAAAAGATGCAGCAGGCCGCTCAATTGATGGTAGGTCGGCATAATTTTAAAGCCTTCTCCTCCGTGGGTGGGAACAGTAAGACCTTTGAACGCACCCTTTATGTTTGCCAAGTAACCGAGCATCAAGGACTTATCCGGATTACCTGTATCGGCGATGGGTTTCTGTATAATATGGTGCGCATTATTGCCGGCACCCTTATTTATGTAGGGAGAAAACGCATTCCACCGGAAGCGATCCCTGGTATTCTCGAACGGGGGGAACGGAAACGTGGGGGACCCACGGCAGCTCCGCGAGGACTTACTCTGAGCTATGTCCACTATGGAGAAGAACTGCCCAAGGATATTTTTCCAGAGTTTTATCAGTGAACCCATCCGCTTGTCTAATAGGATCTAATAAAGTCAAATGCATCATGGGGAGGTGTGCAGCTTGAATTATACTTTGCCTGAGGTAGCGACTCTGGGGCGTTTTCTTGAACAGCAGAGGATTGAACCTCTCCGGGAGGATGCGCTCTTTCAGGAGGAGATGCTGGCTCTACCGATTCAAACGATATTCTTTGGTGATTCAAAGGGTACGTCGATCGATAAGCCATTAAGCTTGCCCTTAGTTGGTAAGCATTTAAACCTAGAATGTGAGGGGAAACTCCTTCGTTTTCGTATAACAGATGGTCAGAGGAAGAATCAAGGATATCCTACCGAGCTTGATCCAGGGAATCGGGCTGACAATACCCAAGGAAGCTTTATGTGCCCACTCCCTATGAATTGGGAAGATTTTCGTGCGCAAGTGACTGACTGGGTGGAGCGGGAAAAGGGAAGAATCCTTGGTGCCTGTGAAGATTTCACCAGGCATTTAACCGAGCTGATCACGAGGGGATATGGGTTGAGTATTCTGACCGAGCTTAAAAAAAGTCTGGGAATTGACCTTTTTCTTTTGGATAAACACTTTAAGGTACTGACTTGGGAAGGTGGGGAGCGTCTGCCCCTTAATCCCATTGCCTTTGTGACACCGAAGCTGTCCAACTTTAAAACCATGGACTTAATGCCGGAAACCCCCCTGAGTCTAGGAAAATGGAATGATCCTCAGTATAGGGACGTCCCTCTAAGCTGGTATCCTTTGGCAGGACAACAAGGAGTTTTGGGATATATAGGTTTAGGGATAGATTATGAGGAGCTCAATCCTGTGGGAAGGCTATACCTCTATAAGACAGCGGTCTTGCTTTATTTTGAGCTGGCTAAAGCCCAATCCGTCGAGGATACGGAACGCCAGCATTATCGGGATTTTCTTTTTGATCTTCTCTATAATAACTTTGATTCTCTGGAAGTGGTGCAGTCACGGGGCAAGCTTTGGGGAATGGATCTGACTAAACCTCATATGGTGATCGTTGGCGAGATTCCGGGCTATGATCCGGATTCGGCGGATCGGGTGGCTTTTCAAGAGCTTTTAGATACAGTGGCCCTGATTCTACGGAACCAGCCTCGGACCATCTTCTTAGAACGCAACGATCAGATTGTGCTCCTTTACCCCTTGGAAGGGATGATACCCTTAAGCCAATGGGAAGCCACAGCTAAAAGACTTCTCAGTCCTCTTAAGACCTTACCCGGAAGCCACCATGAGGAACGGTCCATGATGTTTGGGGTGGGCAATCTTTATGATTCCGCGCGTTATATCCACCGCAGTTTTCAAGAAGCCAAGTCGGCTTTGGAGCTGGGGCAATTGTTTAATCTCCAAGAGCGGGTCATTTTATTTCAGGATCTTGGGGTAATGCGGCTTTTAATGAAACTCGAGGAACAGGAGCTGGAGGATTTTCGCAATGAGGTGTTAGGTCCTTTGCTTAAGTTCGATCAAGAAAACAATCTTCATCTGGAGGAGACCCTGTTAGCCTATCTCGCCTCGGATGGAGATTTGAATGTGGCAGGGGATCGGTTGTATCTCCATCCCAACACCTTGCGCTATCGTTTGAAAAAGGTTGCCGAGGTTCTGGATCGAGATCTAGGTAGCTTGGAAAACCGTATGAATTTGTTTATCGCTCTAAAAATCGGTCGTCTTAAGTCCTTGTGGCAAGAATAAACCATGCTGTAGAGTTAGAATAATCACATGACCTTCAAATGGGACATAACATGTTAAGAAGAAGTCTGCTTAACATTAAGTTCAAAACAGGAGAGGGTTATGGAAAAAAAGAGAGTATTAATCGGAAGTCCGATCCGACAAAACCCCCAAATACTGAAAGAATTCTTGGACTCTCTGTGCTGTCTCGATCAAGAGGATTTGGAATTGAGCTATATCTTTGTTGATGATAACGAGAGTGAAGAAGCTAGCAGGCAGTTACTGAGCTTTGAGGAGAATGGCTTGACCACCCTGATTAAAGGGGAGAAGGCTGATAAGCTGCGGGGGAACTATGTATGTGACGATATCACCCACTATTGGCAGGAGCATCTGATCTGGAAGGTAGCCGGGTTTAAAAATCTCATGATCGAAAAGGCTCTGCAGTCGGGGTATGATTATCTGTTTTTGATTGATTCGGATTTAGTCCTGCATCCGGCAACGCTTCAACACCTTGTGAAGACAGGAAAAGACATTATTTCGGAAATTTTCTGGACCTCGTGGTATCCGGCGAGTCCGGAGCTTCCCAATGTATGGCTTTATGATCACTACGACATGTCTCTTCGGCAAAGGGGAGAAAATCTAAGCCAGGAAGATATGGATGCGAGAATGCAGGGGTTTGTTGATCGGTTGAGAAAACCCGGTATCTACGAAGTAGGGGGACTGGGAGCCTGTACCCTGATGAGTCGTCAAGCTTTGCAGGCAGGAATCAGTTTTAGTGAAATAAAAAATCTGACCCTCTGGGGAGAAGATCGGCATTTTTGTGTAAGGGCCAATGCCTTAGGCTTAAGTCTGTGGGTGGACACCCATTATCCGGCCTATCATATCTACCGGGAATCATCACTGGCAGGGGTTGAGGAGTTTAAGGCAATCTGTAAAGGGGAAATGCCGCCAAGTCAGGTGAACTACACCATTAAAGAGCGGCATACACCGAAACTTACCTTATCCATGGTCATGAAAAATGAAGCGGACAGATATTTGTGGAAGGTGCTTCAGGAGCACAAAAACTACATCGATGAAGCGGTGATCATCGATGATGGAAGTACGGATAACAGTATAGAGCTATGCCGAAGCATACTTGAAGGGATCCCTCTGCATATCATTCAGAATTCGGCTTCTAAATTTTCCAATGAGGTCGAGCTTAGGAAGCAGCAATGGAATGCTACTGTGGCAACCCATCCGGAATGGATCTTAAACCTTGATAGCGATGAATTCTTCGAGAATAGGTTTAGGCAGGAGGTCAGGATGTTGATCGAGGATCCTGACGCTGATGTATGGTATTTCAGACTTTACGACTTTTGGAACGAGAACCATTACCGGGAAGATGAATATTGGAATGCTCAATCCACCTATCGGCCCTTTTTGGTGCGCTACAGATCAGGTTTTGTTGCTGATTGGAATGAATTTACCCAGCATTGTGGCCGATTCCCTAAAAACATCATGAATCTCCCTTACAAATTATCGCCATTAAGGCTAAAGCATTTGGGCTGGGCGGATCCCAAGGATCGTATTCTCAAATATCAGCGATATAGGGAATTGGACCCGGAGGCCCGCTATGGATGGAAAGAGCAGTACGAATCGATTCTTGACCCCAATCCAAGAGTGGTAAAATGGGAGGAATAAACCCTTCGAGGAACCATTAAATTAAAAAGTCAAAAGAATTTGACGAATCGTTTCCCTTGCACCCTATAGAGTGCAAGGGTTTTGTTTTTTATTACAACAGAAGCTAGAAAAATTCATGAAGCTTTATAAAAGGAAACAAGTAAAGTGAAGTCAGACAAAAGAAATAATTCACGACATCAAGTAAGCAAAGGAGGGTTCTAATGACAGAGCTCAAGTGTCCACCTAGTGGAGCTGCACAAGATCGAGGTCTTGTGGTCTGTATGGAGGCACTGATCGCACTCAGTCGGGTATTCTCAGCAGGTGGAGAGAATCTTGATAAGACTCTAGGGAGCTTAAGTTCAGCCTATGGGTTGTGGCTTGATGAAAGGTTAGGCGAGCACCCCGAGGACCGTGAAATACTTCATCAGCTGACTAAGGAACAAGAGGGTGAAGAGCCCAAGAGCCTAGTCTATGAATTCAATCGACTGTTTGTGGGACCGCAGTCGCCACCCGTCCCCCTTTATGAGTCGGTATATCGCTACAGTGAAAATTTGGTTATGCAAGAATCCACCCTTGATGTTCGGCAGTGGTACCGTTCAGAAGGCTTATCTCTAGCAGGTCGAAGCAACGAACCTGATGATTACATCGCTACTGAATTGGAATTTGCGGCTTATCTCCTGTCCAAGGCCGTCGAGGAGTATCGGAAGGACCAACCCCAACAGGCAAAAATCTATAAAGATAAATACAACACATTTTATCGTGAGCACTTGGCTGTATGGCTCCCCAGTTTTGTTGAGACCTTATCCGCATCGACTCGAGAGCCGCTGTTTATTACCTTGGGAAAGATTATTCTGCGAGTAGTCAGGCCTGTTTAGTGTAATTCATTACAGTCACCCAACCTTTGTTGGTTGTAGGGAGTTTTAAGACAAAGAAGGAGGTCAATTATGAAGATCACGCGTCGTCAATTTATCGGCGGTACTGCAGCAATCACCGCCGGAGCCGGGTTGTTTGGCTTTAACATGCTTGCTAAATCAGATGTAGCAAATGCCGCCAGCAACCAGACAGGAGTCAAAACCTTCCGCAATGTTTGTCCTCGTAACTGCTATGACACCTGTGCCCAGATCTCATATGTGGAAGAAGGGGTGCTAAAAAAAGTCGAAGGGGACCCCAAGAGTACCTATACCAATGGAAAGCTCTGTCTGAAGGGCTATAACTATACCCGTCGTGTGTACAGTCCGGATCGTATTAAATATCCCATGAAGCAAACCCCACGTGGCTCAGGCAATTGGGAGCGTATTTCCTGGGACGAAGCCATGAATACCATTGCTGAGAAAATTCTTGATCTAAAACAACGTTATGGGTCCACGCTGCCCGTTTGCCTCGACAAATACTCCGGCAACTTCGGGATTACTCATTACGGTATTGAAGGAACCCTGTCCAGTATCGGCTATACTACGAGAGCGGTAGGGACTCCTTGTTGGCCGGCGGGTATCGATTCTCAGACCTATGATTTTGGTACCATCTTCAATAATGATCCAGAGGACTTTGCCAATGCCAATTATATTATCCTTTGGGGATCGAACTGCGCCTGGACTGGTGTCCACAGTCTGCCCTTTATTATGAAAGCTAAGGAGCGGGGAGCCAAATTGGTGGTGATCGACCCGATTCTAACCTCCACAGCTTCCAAGGCCGATCTCTTTATCCAGATTAAAAACAGTACCGATGGAGCCTTAGCTCTTGGTATGGCTCGCTATATTCTCGACAATGATCTGGTCGATTGGGACTATGTCAACGCTAACAGCATTGGCTTTGAGGAATGGGCGGACTATGTAAAGAAGAATATCACCTTGGATTGGGCTGCAGAAAAAACCGGAATTCCTAAGGATGTAATTATCCAAATAGCTCATGAGTATGCTACCGCTAAACCCGCCTCCATGTGGGTGGGCTATGGGATGCAGCGCCACACTAACGGAGGTCAAAATGTCCGCATCATCGATGCCCTCGGCTTAATGACTGGAAATATCGGTAAGTCTGGCGGAGGCGTCAACTACGCTCATCTGGAGACTTGGGGCTTTAACTACCACGCGATGGTCATGCCCGCTCCGGAAGGCTCTGTAGGTATGCCGGGTCCAGATGGCACCTATACCAATCGCTCAGTCAATATGAATAACTTTGCTGGTGATGTCCAGGCCTTAACAGATCCTCCGGTAAAGATGCTCTGGCTCGCTTGTCGGAATCCGGTTTCCCAAGACCCAGATACTAACGACATCATCAAAATGTTTAACTCCATGGAATTAGTGGTCACCGTCGATTCCTTCTTTAACAAGACAGTGGAGTTATCCGATATTGTCCTTCCTGCGACCACCCATTTTGAGGATTGGGATGTTATGGCCAGCTACTGGCATTACTGGGTCGGCATCAATCAACGAGCCATCGACCCCATGTATGAGTCCAAGAGTGATGTGGAGATCGCCATGGCCCTATCGAAAGCCATGAATGCCTTAGAGCCTGGATCCTGTACCTACCCAACTGAGGGTGATCCCGAAGAATGGACAGCCAAAGAGTTCAATGATGGTGTCTTTAATATGTTAGGAATTTCTGATTACAAAGAATTACTGGATGGACCTCGTAAAGCTAAATTTTCACCGGCAGCCTGGGCCGATGGCAACTTCCGTACTCCTTCAAAGAAGTTTGAAGTCCATAGCGAACGTGCTGCCCAAAATGGTCTTCCGGCTATCCCCATCTGGGTCGAAGAGATGAAGGCTCCTAATCAATATCCCATCCGCTTTATGACACCTCACCCTCAACACGGTCTCCACTCTCAATTCCAAAATCTTGATTGGATGATGGCCGCTAATCCGGAGCCTCTCTTAGAAATTCATCCCAAGCTAGCCGCTGAACATGGGATTGGCGAAGGGGATATGGTCCGAGTCTACAATGACTTAGGGGAAGTAACCATTAAGGCCCGTCTCACCGAGACCACCTCACCGGACGTAATTGTCAGCTACGAGGCCTGGTATAAAGATTCAAAGTTCAACGTGAACTTTACTGTGAAAGCCATTCCTGCGGATATGGGGAAACAAGCCACAGGCATGGACGGGATTGCCTTCCACGATAATTTTGTGGCCATCGAAAAGGCGTAAGGAGGGGATAAATCATGAGTAAGCAATTAGGTTTCTTGCATAATTCGGAAAAATGTATTGGCTGTAGAGGCTGTGAGATGGCCTGCAAAAATGAATATCAAAGCGATGCCTCGGTTCGTTGGCGTCAAGTCTATCAGTTACGGGAAAAGGATTTTTCCCAACCCACTCGGATGTTTATCTCCATAGCGTGCAATCACTGTGAGAACCCGGAATGCCTGAGGGTTTGCCCGGTTAAGGCCTATACCAAACGTGAGGATGGTATTGTTGTCCATGATCAGGACCGCTGTATCGGCTGTAAACTCTGTACCATGGCTTGCCCGTACGATCGGCCGCAATTCAATGCAATACTGAAAAAGGTAGAGAAATGCAATCTATGTTATGAGCGCCTGGATCAGGGACAACAACCGGCTTGTGTGGCTGCTTGTGTACCCGAAGCCTTAGAGTTGGTAGAGATCAACGAGGAATTAGATCTAAAGGTTGGTGTCCTGAAAACCTTACCGGGAATGCCCAACCCTTCAGTGACGAATCCATCGATACGGTTCATCGGGCCGAAACAAGGCAAGCAAATAAGGAGGGATGTATAATGGGAAATTGGGAATGGCCATTAGTCATTTTTACCGTTCTCGGTCAAACCTCGGTTGGTATCATCTTCTGTCTGTGGCTACTGGAAAGAAAACGTGGTAAGCAGGCAACTGCCACCACCACTGAGTATCAGGGCTTTATCCAAAGTTCGATCCTTGTCTCAGGGGTCCTGCTGGCGGTGGCGATGATCGCCTCCCTCTTCCACTTAGGACATCCTTTTGCAGCATATCGGGCCCTAACCCATTTGGGTACCTCCTGGTTAAGCCGGGAAATACTTCTCTTCGTCTTTGCCTTTGGTGCTTGGGCTTATCTCGCCCTCCTTTCCAGAAAACCAGGCAGCAAAATGTCTGGAATGATGGCTCTGACTTCAGGCCTTGGCTTCTTAGGGATTATCAGCAGTGCCTTGATCTACACCCTTCCCCGAGTTCCTGCTTGGAACAACCTTGGACCGGTAATCTTCTTCCTGATGACCAGCATTATCTTAGGTACACTGGTTACGGCCTTCTTAGGTCGCAAGGTCTTGGCCTCCGCTGAAGTGAAGCAGCTGCTCAATATCGCCTTAGGTAGTGTTATCGGCAGTGCTATCCTCTATCTCCTCTATTTCTCCCTTCTACAGGCTACACCGGAAGGTGCTGCCACAGCTCAGTACCTCCTGACAAGCCCCGTCTTTTTGGTCAGAGTAGCAGTTGGTTGGGTAATTCCTATTTTCCTCATCATGAATGCTGTACTCAAAAAGGAAAATCCCCAACCCCAAATCATTCTTTTCGCCCTCACCTGTGGTGTAGCGGGGGAACTCTTGGGCCGAGGACTCTTCTATGTCAGTGCTATGGGAATGCATATTACGGCTTTGATGTAACATGGGGCATTTATGTGATTCAAGATATTGTTCCTGGAGCAGGATATACTGATGATCTAGGAGTATTAAAATCCTAACGGATACAAATAGTTATAAAAATGCACCGAGGCAGTTCAGTTGCCTCGGTGCATTTTTTAAGTGCGCCACGCATGGCGACTTTACATTACTGAGACATAGCAAGGAAATTATAGCATAAACAAGAGGGTCATTAAGGCATTTTAAAGGGATAAAGCGTAAATATAGCATGTCTCAGAAAAGAGTGTATAATGTGGTATCGGGCATTTTTATCAGGTGTTCTAAAGGTGCTCTAATTATTAGGAGACATTTGTGAGGTTAAAATGGAAGAAAAATCATCAAAGATTGGGGTACTTTACGCCTTTGCGGCTTACATTGCCTGGGGACTGCTGCCCATCTATTGGAAGACTTTGCAAGGTGTCCCGGCGCGTGAAATTTTAGCTCACCGGATTGTATGGTCCTTTGCTTTTGTCGCTATCTTAATACTGTTGAAAAAGCAATGGGGTAGAATTGGCATTGTGCTCCGAGATCGCTCAAAATTGTTTGGCCTGTTGTTAAGTGCTTTATTAATCACTGCCAATTGGTATATCTATATTTGGGCAGTGAACAGCAACAAAGTCGTTGAAGCAAGCCTTGGCTATTATTTTAACCCTTTGCTCGTAGTTTTGATGGGCATTATTGTCTTGGGAGAACGAATCGATCGCTGGCAAATCGTATCGCTTATTTTAGCTGCCATAGGGGTTCTTATCCTCACTTTAGAATACGGGAAAATTCCCTGGATTTCCTTGGGGCTGGCAGTAACCTTCGCTTTATATGGCTTGGCAAAGCGGCTGGTGAATGTGGACTCCTTACTTGGCCTGGCCTTAGAGACGGCTGTTGTTACGCCTATTGCACTAATTTATCTTTTGGTAGGGGTAAACGGTGGAGGTGTAATCGGCGGCACTGGAGTGAGTACTATGCTGTTATTGATGGGAACTGGAATCATCACTGCTTTTCCCCTGCTCTGGTTTGCCAATGCGGCTAAGAGTGTTCCTTTTGCAACGATTGGCTTCATCCAATACGTATCTCCTACTATAAACCTCTTACTTGGTGTTTTTGTCTACCATGAAGAATTTACGGCTACCCATGCCTGGAGCTTCGGATTTATTTGGGTTGCCTTAGCAGTCTATTCGATTTCGCGGATCTTCTTTTTGCGGAGAGCTAATCTAAGAGCGGCGCATACATTGCAAGGAAAGTAGTTGGAGGGCAGCAGCCGTCGACGTCTAAGGACAACAAGTGCGAAAGCCGTGCTGACCTGGTGCCAGCCAAGTTTTGTTTATTCTTGAGTGAAATTTGCTTATCTGAGAAGGATTTGATCTCTAATTTGTTGAAATGTGAATATTGGCGAAAATCCTGTGTTATGCTATAAATTAATGGGAAAATAGTGCAATTCATTATTTAGTATGATTTTGCTTGTAAAGGAGTGAACCCATGAACATTACAGAAAAAGATATGGAGCGTTTGTCTCTGCAGAGCCGCCTGGAGCTAACTCCCGAGGAAAAAGCCGCCTACACTAAGTCCCTTGAGGAAAGCTTAGATTATATGAATAGCTTGAAAGAACTAGATCTATCGACCACAGAGCCGGCCTCCGTGGTACTTCCCATAACTAACGTGTTCCGAGAGGACGTACCACAGGCCGGCATGGACAAGGAATTGGTTTTTGCTAATGCCCCGGAGGAAGAAGAAGGGACTTTTAAAGTTCCCCGTATTATCTAGACAGGAGGCTTTTCATGGAACTCAATAGATTAACAGTTCAGCAGCTGAGTGAACTTCTGGAGAAGAAGGAAGTCAGCAGTCTTGAAATAACCCAGGATTATTTGAACCGAATTAAAAGAATCGACAGTGACCTCCAAGCTTTTGTAACCCTTACAGAAGCGGAGGCTTTAGCTCAGGCTAAGCTTATAGATGAGAAGCGAGCCCGGGGGGAAGACCTATCTTCCTTGGCAGGTATACCGATGGCCGTTCAAGACAATATCTGCACAGGTGGAGTTAAGACGACTTGTGCATCAAAAATGCTCAATAATTATATTCCGCCCACCGATGCCACAGCGATTGCTCGGTTAAAGAAAGCCGGCTCGATCTTAATCGGAAAAACCAATCTGGATGAGTTTGGTATGGGTTCCTCAACTGAGAATTCAGCTTTTTTTACTACCAAGAATCCTTATGATTCTACATATGTAGCCGGAGGAGCTGGTGGCGGTTCGGCTGCTGCAGTAGCGGCTGGGGAGGCTGCTTTTGCCTTAGGTTCAGACCTGGGAGGGGATATCCGCCAGCCCGCGGCTTTTTGCGGCGTGATAGGCTTTAAGCCCACTTTCGGCTATGTGCCAAAAACCGGTCTGATTTCTTCGGCATCTTCTTTGGATCAGCTGGGAGCCTTTTCTCGAGATATGACCGATATGGCTCTGGTCTTAAACACAATCTGCGGCCATGATGCTTATGATTCAACATCGGCTGTGGTGGATGTGCCCGATTTCAGAGAAAGCCTCATCAACGATGTGAAAGGCTTAAAAATAGGTTTGCCTAAGGAGTATTTTGCAGCAGGTGTGGATTCTAAGGTGGCGACTAAGCTTCAAGAAGCCATCAAGATACTGGAGTCATTGGGAGCTAGCTGTGTGGAGGTTTCTTTACCCCATACCAAATACGCGGTAACTGCTCATTACATCATTTCCTGTGCCGAAGCTAGCTCTAACCTAGCACGTTATGACGGAGTGCGGTTTGGTCAAAGGGTCGAAGGGGAAGATGTGCTGAGCTTGTTTATGAAGACCCGCGGCCAAGGCTTTGGCGAAGAAGTGAAAAGAAGAATCCTACTGGGTACTCATGTCTTGAGCACTGCCCAGTATGATGAGTATTATACTGAAGCTCTTAAAGTTCGAACTCTGAACAAAGAGGATTTTGCGCAAGCTTTTGAAAAAGTAGACTGTCTTTTGACACCTGCTACCCTTACAACGGCCTATAAACGGGGTGAGATGACTGGGAATCCCTTGGCCATGTATCGGTCCGATGTCTGTGCCATACCCGCTAGCTTAGCCGGTTTGCCAGCCATGTCGCTACCTTTTGGATTAGTCGATCAAATGCCTGTGGGCTTGCAGCTGATTGCTCGCCACTTTGAAGATAAGACCTTGCTGAGGGTAGGGTATGCTTTGGAGCAAAATACAGATCAAACTCGTCTAAAACCTAGCTTAGCCCGTGGCTAATTCAGTGGATTATCAGGATGATTATTAATAGGGGGTCAAAATGAGTACATATGAAGCAGTTATTGGTTTAGAGGTTCATGTAGAGTTAAAAACCCAGTCCAAGTTGTTTTGTGGCTGCTCTACTGAATTTGGCAAAGAGCCCAATACGCAAGTGTGTCCGGTTTGCCTTGGGTTGCCCGGTAGTGTGGGGGTTGTAAATAAAAAGGTCGTCGAGCTAGCTACCAAGGCCGGACTAGCGTTAAATTGCGAAATAGGCACCCATACCTGGTTTGATCGCAAAAACTACTATTATCCCGATTTGCCTAAGGGCTATCAGGTTTCCCAGGTCTTCCGGCCCATTGCCTATAAGGGATACTTGGATATCGAGGTAGAGGATGAGCAGAAGCGGATTAATATTACCCGAGCTCATATCGAAGAAGATCCTGGTAAGCTGGTTCATTCCGGGGCCTCGATCACCACTTCCCATTCTTCTTGTGCGGACTATAACCGCTCAGGAATCCCTCTCGTAGAAATCGTCTCCGAACCGGAAATCCGTTCAGGTGCTGAGGCTAAAGCTTATCTCGAGAAGCTGAAGGCCATCTTAGAATATACCGGGGTTTCCGATGTGAAGATGGAGCAGGGGTCCCTACGCTGTGATGCGAATGTTTCCATTCGCCCGGTGGGAACCACGACTCTAGGCACAAAAACGGAGATTAAAAATATGAATTCCTTCCGAGCAGTACAGCGGGCTATCGAGTATGAAGTAGACAGACAGATTGCTGTAGTGGAAGATGGGGAGGCCGTGATTCAAGAGACCCGAGGATGGGATGAGAATAAAGGTATCACCTTATCCATGCGCAATAAGGAAAACCCGGACTATCGATGCTTCATTGATGCCGAGCTCACCCATATCAAGCTGACACCGGAGTGGATCGAAGGGGTGAAAGCCTCCTTGCCGGAATTACCCGATGCTCGCAAGAAAAGGCTAGTTGAGGAGTACGGGCTGCCGGCTTATGATGCGGTCGTCATTACTAGCTCACTGGATTTGGCCGAATTCTTTGATGCCACATTGGCTCAATTCCCAGATGCTAAATTAATTAGCAACTGGATTATGGGGGAGCTATTACGTTTGTTGAAGGCTCACAGTATGGAGCTGAGTGAGGCTAAGGTTACCCCTGATCGATTGGCCAAGCTTCTTGAGTTGATTAAGAAGGGGACCATTAGCAATAAAATCGGCAAAGAGGTCTTTGAACTGATGTTTAAGGAAGGTAATGAGCCGGAGGAAATCGTCAAGGAGAAGGGCCTAGTTCAGATCTCCGATGAGGGACAGTTAACAGAGATTCTTGCGGAGGTTATCGCTAAGAATCCTAAGTCTGTGGAGGACTTCCAATCCGGTAAGGAGCAAGCCATCGGCTTTTTGGTGGGTCAAGTCATGAAAGCCACCAAGGGGCAGGCCAATCCAGGTGCCGTCAATGGGATGCTTAAGGAAATGCTAACGAAGAAATAAAGTATGGCGTCTCCACACGAGGGGGAATTCAGTATGGACTTCTTGCACCATCATATTTGTCCCCGGAATTGTTATGATTCCTGTAGTATCCTTAGTACAACCCGCAATGGACGGCTGGTATCTATCGAGGGAAACCCTGTCCAGGACTATACTCGTGGTAAACTCTGCTCGAAGGTTATGGATGAAGTTCAGAAAGTCTATAGCCCTCACCGAGTCAAATACCCCTTGCGACAGCGCAAGAGGTATTCCGGCCAATGGGAGCGGATTAGCTGGGAGGAAGCTTTAGATACCATTAGTCAGCAGATTCTTTCCATCAAAGAAAACTATGGGACAACTCTTCCCATTGCCCATAATAAATACTCCGGTAATTTTGGAGTCATGCATAATGCTCTTGAGGCCTTTATGACAGGTCTTGGTCCCACGACGCGAGCCGTAGGTTCACCCTGCTGGTCGGCAGGAGTAGATGCTCAGGCCTTTGACTTTGGCGCCTTTTTTTGCTCGGATCCTTTGGATATGGAGCAAGCCAAACTGATTTGGATCTGGGGGGCAAATCCAGCTTGGAACGCCGTCCATCAGATGCCCATTATTTTTCGGGCGATGGACAAAGGGGCCAAGGTCGTTTGCTTTGACACCCATTTTACAGCCACCGCAGCTCGGGTTGACCAGTTTGTTCAGGTCAATCCCGGAACGGACGGAATGTTGGCTTTAGGTATGGCCAAGATCTTGGTTGATCATCATCTTCTTGACCCATCATTGTCGGAGTACTCCCTGGGGCATAAGGAGTTTATCGATTACCTTAACCGAGAAATAGATTTAAAGGAATGTTCTCGAATCACGGGGGTCACACTAAGCACACTTGAAGAACTGGCTTTAGAATATGGCGCCATTAAGCCTGCTTGCATCTGGGTGGGCTTTGGGCTCCAACGTTATGCTAACGGAGGACAGAATCTTCGGGCCATCGATGCCCTCGGAGCCTTAACCGGCAATATTGGCTGTCCGGGTGGTGGAGTTCAGTACGGGCAAATGGAAACTTGGCGTTTTTCCGGCCCCTTATCCCATGCCCGATGCGGCCATCCCGAGGATCGGAATCTGGATATTAACCAATTTCCTGTCCTTGCTTTAGAAGCTGAACCCCCTGTGAAAATGCTCTGGCTTGCCGGTCGCAATCCTCTTCAGCAGGATGGTAACCAAGCCCAGTGGCAGAAGTTCCTTGAGGGATTGGATCTTGTGGTGGTGAGTGACCTCTTCCAGACCCGCACGACCTTAGCGGCGGATCTGGTTCTCCCGGTGACTACCCATTATGAGCACTGGGATCTAAATGCTAGCTACTGGCATTATTACGTTGGAATCAATGAACCGGCCATCGAACCCGTAGGAGAAGCCCATTCCGATCTGCAAATTGCCTGGGATTTATCCAAACGACTTAACCAGCTTTCCTCAGGAAGCTCGGCGTTTCCTACAGGCGGCTCAGAAAAAGAGGTTGTACTTCAAGCACTAGGGACGGAGATGCTCGAAATGCTTGACCTCAAATCCCCTGAGGAATTGCTGAAGGGTCCCCTAAGAGTAAGCTTTCCGGCTACGGCTTGGCAGGAGCGGAAGTTTCGGACTCCCTCCGGGAAGTATGAGTTTTATTCTGAGAAGGCAAGAGAGCAAGGATTACCGGCTCTGCCCGTTTGCCGACTACCTCGCAAGCCTCATCTAGAAGCTCCACTGCGACTTCTCACCCCCCATCATGGCTCGGGGTTGAACTCTCAAAGCTATCGCTTAGACACTGAGGGAAGCACTGCCGAAAATAAGCCGCCATTGCTAGCGAGGCTTAATCCTGGAACCGCAGGGATGTATGCCTTAAAAAGCGGAGATAGAGCAGTGTTGTGGAATCATGGGGGAACCCTCCCTGTAACCATAGAAATAGAGCAGGGTATCGCGGCGGGAGTAGTGATTATCTATCAAGAGAATCTCTCTGATATAAAAGCTCCCCATCCAAACCTTCTCAACCTTGGCGCCCTAACGGATATGGGAAACTATGCCACAGGGGCCTATGGATTAGCCTTAAACGACACCTTTGTAGGGATTCGTAAGGCATAGAAGATCAAAGAATAAAGCGGCGATGAATGGAGGGGAGATATGGCAAAGCAATTGGGTTTTTTCCTGGATGTGAATCGATGCCTAGGTTGTGGAACTTGCATCAAAGCCTGTGCCAGTGCTAACCGTTTGCCTACCCCGTTAACTTGGCGCAAAATATGGCAAAAGGAAGATGCAAAAGTTGACCAGGGTCAGATCTCGCGTTTTTTCCTCTCCACATCGTGCAATCACTGCGCGAACCCCGAGTGCATGAGGGTTTGCCCTTCTGGTGCCTATGCCAAGCGGCGGGATGGAATCGTGCTTCATTATCCTGACAAATGCATTTCCTGTAAATCCTGCGTGGCCTCTTGCCCTTTTGGCGCACCACAAATCAACCCCCAGACTGAAAAGGCCGGCAAGTGCCAGCTCTGCTATGAAGAAATCGATCGGGGAAGCCTGCCCCATTGTGTTCAGGCCTGTGTGACCGGGGCAATACAGCTAAGAGAGATTTATGGCAATCCGACAGATAAGCTCTTGCGGTTGACTGCTCCCACGCCTACCTTGCGCCTCACTAGGCCCTCCACGTTTTATTATCCGCCGAAGGGGACAAAGATCCTTTAGTCAGCTTAGGCGAAAATCTTCCAGCAATATTAAACGTATATATTCTAGCTACATTAAACAACTAGGATGCTTAATAACGAAAGAAAAAGCCCAGTCTTTTGTAGAAAATTACAAAGAACTGAGCTTTTTTTGTAGATTATTACAATGAGCTTATAAGCGCTTCATTAGAATGATTTAGGTAGGAATGAATCATATTACCTACATTGTAACTGTCCGTACAAGCAGATGTCAATATAATAATTTTGGAGAGTATTCTAAATATATAGAGTCTCACTTTGAGATGTCATGGGTTCATGGGTCCATAGGTCCATGGATCGTGCGTAAGTGCTCAGCTAATTGGCCGTCTTTAACCTTTTAAGATAAGAAGAGATAGGCGAGAACTGCTACTCCAACAATAATGGACTCGGGGATAATCAGCATTCGCAAAACTTTGTTTATATCGGATTTGAAATAATCAACTGTCAGGGATAGACAAAGATGCATCGGGCTTAGCATCGTTCCTGCTGAACCTGCCATAAAAACTAAAGTTACCAGAGGTAAACTTAACTGTCCTCCGGTGGCTGCCATCACAACCGGAAAAGCAATACCGATATAAGAGCCGGTTTGCCCGGTTAGAAAGGAGATGAAAAAGGCAATTAAGGCAAAGATAAGAAATTCCGGCACAGGAAGTGTGCTTAATAAGTTCGGCAATTCATCGAAGGAACCGACTGTTTCCATGACCTGCTTGAAAAGCATAATTCCCCAAATCATAACTAGAGTTTTAATAACGATTGCTTTGCGAGCTATTTCGAGAAGTTCAGATAAGGTAAAGCGATGCTTTAGAATGAGTACTATGAGTACAGCAGCTATTGCTAAGGTAATAGGTGCCCTTGCCATAACAAGGCCAACCACTGCTAGGACAGGCAGAGTGCTAAAGAATACATCCTTGATTGATTTCAGCCGATAACCCTTAGCACCATTTTTAAGGGTTGCCGCTTTAGGTGGTTCTGTAACCTCAGCTAATTCTTCATCAACCTTGATACGGAAGAGAAAGGGAAGTCCAAGAAGAATCACCAAGAGACCAAAGGGCATAAGCCCCATAAGTACACGAGGAAGCGGAATGCCCGTAATATTTGAGACAAGAAGTACCCCTGTATAAATGGGTAGAAAATACTCCCAAATATGACGGTAATAAAAATTGATAAAGGTTTTGTTTACTGCAGAGACGCTTTTGCCCACGGCCTGTTCCACTAAGGGTGCCGAAAAAAGGGCACCTCCGGCGCTGGGCATGAGTCCGATAAAGGCAGGAATGATAGCCATGACAATCCGACGATCCTTTATTAAGGAGGTTAGAGCATTGAGCATACGTTCTAGATAACCCTGCTTACGCAATATAAGCTCAAGAATCATGATTAAGGCCAAAATTACTTCGATTTCTATGGTGGATGGATCCTTGGTTGCCTCCCATACCATTTTTGCAAATCCAGGCAAATCAGTGCCGAAAAGAAACGCTAAAACCGCAGAAGCTCCGATGACTACGTAAACTAAAGGAATCTTTCGCCAAAGAAGAATCATCATTATTACGAATACTATTAATAACTTTGCAACAGCCATCTCAAAATTCCTCTCACTTCAGAATAATACAACAATTAGACCGTATTCTCTCCTATGTTGTCAATAGGTTTTGTAAGTATAACTTTTCACCTTGTAGCATTAGCCGTCTCGGCAAGAAATCTTTGACTCGACGGACCATATTTGGTACTATATTTGTATAGGGTGGTGATCTAGCATTGAAGGGTAAAGAAGATATTAGACCTATTTCTTATATAAAAGCCAATGCAGCCGAGGTACTGGACCAGGTTAACGAATCACGACGGCCTGTTTACGTTACACAAAACGGAGAAGCCAGAGCTGTCTTACTGGACACAGAGTCCTACGAAAGACTAAAAAATGCTGTTGGGCTATTAAAGCTTCTGACTCAGGGAGAAGAGGATATTGCTAAAGGCCAATTCCTATCCCAAGAAGAGTTTTTCTCAAGCATGGACCGAGAATTAGGCATATCGGCGATGCAAAACACAGTGGAAAATCATGAATAATATGATCTATCAGGTTCTTTGGACGCAAACCGCTCAGCGGGATTTAAGAAATATTATTAGTTATATTGTCGATGATAATAAAGATATCGCAGCAAGGATATATACAACTATCAGGCAAAAATCCGCCAATTTACGGCAACTACCTCATCAAGGTCGAGTTGTTCCGGAGTTGAGATATCATGGTATTACCCTTTATCGGGAGTTAATTATCCAGCCTTGGCGGATTTTATATAAGATTGAAGAAAACAAGGTTTGGATTCTTGCCGTAATCGATGGCAGGAGAAATATGGAGGATATTTTGCTCAATCGATTTATTCCATAATGCAAATTAATATAACCTGATGATTCATTAATCAACGTCGGCAAATAGGCCGGCGTTTTTAATTTGCCTCTAAGAATGTAATTTGACGCCGCAATGGAGTAATTTTCGCCTAAATGGTTAGAATTACCATTAGGGCATTAACAGTTGAGGCTAAAGTCGCAAATAACCGCATTTCGCTAACATTGGCCCAAATCGATAAAATGGACAGAAAGAAGTGACAGACTATTGAAAGGTGAAATCACCATAGGCATACCCAGGGCCTTTTTATACTTTAAATACCAATACCTATGGCAGACATTTTTTGCGGACTTAAACTGCCAGGTCATTTTAAGTCCGGAAACCAATAAGAAGATATTGAAGGATGGCATTGATCATTCCATAGACGAGAGTTGCCTTTCGGCAAAGATTTACATGGGCCATCTTGCTTACCTAAGAGGAAAAGCAGATTACATCTTAGTGCCCCGGATTGTCGGCTTTGGCGAAAATGAAGAAGTATGCACTAAGTTCAATGCCCTCTACGATATCGTCAAAAACACCTTCAAAGATGTGAACCTGCTCAGCTACAACGTTGATGTGGCTAATCAGGAAAGTGAATTCAAAGGGTTTATGAGGATGGGTAGAGAACTGGGCAAAAATCCTGTCCAGGTATTAAAAGCCTATCTTAAAGCGAAAGCAATCCAAACAAAGAAGGAACACCAGTTGGCTGCAGAGCAGGAGAGCCTGATCCGGACAGGAGACAAGCTGAAGATCCTGATTGTTTCTCATGACTATAACACCTATGACAGGGTGGTGGGTTATCCCATTATCAATTACCTGGAAAGCTTAGATATTGTGCCGATTTATGCCAATATCGCTGATAAGAAGAAAACGTCCGAAAAGTCAAAGCTCATCTCCGAGAACCTATATTGGACCTACAACAAAGAGCTCATTGGTGCCATTGATCATTATCAGGGAGAAATAGACGGGATCATCTTCATTTCTACCTTCCCCTGCGGGCCTGATTCCCTAGTCAATGAATTATGCCTGAGAAAAATAAAAGGTGTTCCCATGGCTAATCTGATTGTGGATGAACTGCAGGGAGAAGCAGGCTTGCAGACAAGAATTGAAAGCTTCGTTGACATCATCATGGAAAGAAAAAAAGCCGGGAGGAACGCGCAAATTGGTTAGCCAGGAAAAGATCATGAGTTTCCCCCACATGGGAAATTATCATATCGCCATCGAATTTCTGATCAGACATGTCTTAGAAAACATTCAGATTTTGTCCCCGCCACCAACGACTAAGAAGACCTTAGAGCTAGGCTCAAAGTACAGCCCGGACTTTGTGTGTGTGCCCTTTAAGTATAATCTGGGCAACTATATTGAGGCCCTAGAAAAAGGAGCGAATATCTTAGTTCAGTCCGGCGGCGGCTGTCGTTTCGGGTATTATGGTGAAATTCAAGAACAGATCTTAAGAGATCTGGGTTATGATTTTGAATTCATCAGCATCATCGACAACAAAAATGTCAACCCGGTTGCCTTTTTTAACCGCTTCAAGCGTTTGAATCCCAAGCTATCCTTTGTCCGATTCGCCTATTACTTTCAACTGACCTTTAAAATGATCGAAGCCATGGATTCCATCGATGCCACTATCCGGGCCAACATTGGTTTTGAAGTTCAGGAGGGCAGCTTTGAAAGGCTACAGAAAGAATTTCTCAAAGAGCTTCCAGCTGTGGAAGGCTTCCGGCAGTTGGACAAGATTTATCGGAAATACGATGCGCTGTTTCGCCAACTAGAGGTCAATAAACCCCAAAATCCTCTCAGGGTAGGGATCGTGGGAGAGCTCTACACCCTTATGGAGCCTTTTAGTAGCTGTTTTATCGAAAAGGAGTTAGCTAAAAAGGGCATCCAAGTCACCCGGTTTATCACCGTATCCTATTTACTGCGCCATCATCCCAAATCCAGCGATTTGCTAAAGTGGGCAGGGAAATACCTAGAGTATGAAATCGGTGCTGATGGTACAGATAGTGTGGCCCGGGCGAGAATGCTGGCTGAGGCAGGATATGACGGGGTCATTCACATCAAACCCTTTGGTTGCACCCCTGAAGTCAATTCCATGCCCATGATGCAAAATATTAGCAGTGATTATAAGATGCCGATCTTGTATTTCAGCTTTGATGCTCAGACCTCAGAAACCGGTGTGCATACAAGACTGGAAGCGTTCCATGACATGCTTCTAATGAGAAGGGAAAAAGAAGAATGGCAAAATGTTATTTAGGAGTGGACAGCGGCTCCATTTCTACAAAGGGTGTCATCATAGATCAAAACAATAAGATATTGGCTGAGAAATACCTATGGACAGAAGGGAATCCGGTGGAGGCCGTTAAAGATGTGATCGGGGGTCTCCAAACTCAGATTGAAGGTCGAGATATCCAGGTTAAAGCCGTGGGCACCACTGGATCAGCCCGGCGCTTGGTCGGTGCTTTGCTCAATGCTCAGGTGGTTAAAAATGAAATTACCGCCCATGCGGTGGGAACCCTGTCCGTGTACCCTGATGTCCGGACGATTTTTGAAATCGGCGGTCAGGATTCCAAGATTATTATTGTCGATGACGGTATCGTGGTGGATTACGCCATGAATACCTTATGTGCCGCCGGAACAGGTTCTTTCCTGTCTTCCCAGGCTAAGCGGCTGGGGCTGGAAGTTGAGGAATTTGGGGAATTGGCTTTGCGTTCCCAGAATCCCACCAAAATAGCGGCTCGCTGTACGGTTTTTGCGGAGTCCGATATGGTGCATAAGGCTCAGATCGGGCATAAGAAGGAGGATATTGTGGCTGGACTATGCAAGGCGGTTGTGGCGAATTACCTGAACAATGTGGGCAAGGGCAAACGTACTAAAGCCCCCATCGTCTTCCAAGGGGGAGTCAGCAAAAATATCGGGGTGATTAAAGCCTTTGAGGAAGCAACCGGGGAAACCATTCATGTGGATCAGCATGCTCACTTAATGGGGGCCTTAGGGGTGGCCCTGCTTGCTAAAAGCTCAGGTCAGGAGCAGGATTTTAGCTTCAGTATGACGGAGATGCAGTTTGACACCCGTGGCGTAGAATGTCAGGGGTGCCCCAATAACTGTGAGGTCATTTGTGTTTACCGGAATGACGAGTTGATTGATGCTTGGGGGAACAAATGCGATAAGGGTGCGGTACGAGGCAATGAGGCACCCGTGAGCAAGGAGGCGCCGGTTGTTAAGGCTGATGAAATGGTGTCTTGATGGGCTATTTTAATAGGGCATCTTAATTGGGTATCTTAATTGGGTATCTTCATAGGAAAATAGATCCATCGTTCTCTTCAACGACCTTGATGGTAATCGTACGATATTATATAATTATCGTACGGAGGTGATTGGACTTGTGGACGAACTAGAAGATAAAAATACAAATAAATTGCACGATACGATTACTGCTACGGAGCTTAAGAGTAATCTTGGCGCCTACTTGGACTATGTGATTAGTGACAATGAAGTGGTCATCACTAAAAACGGTAAAAAGGCAGCAAGGCTCGCTCCCTATATCACGGACAGCGACCGTTATTTTCTCATGAAGGAGAAGGCTCTGGACTATCAGTATGGAGGCAAAAAGGTTTCCTATGAAGAATTTATGGAAATCTACGAAACGAGCGATTTGCGTTTAGAATTCATTAACGGTGAAATCGTGCAGTTAAGCTCTCCTAGCACTATCCATCAGGAGATTTCGGGAAACTTGTATGTTGAATTCAAGGAGTATCTCAAAGGAAAACAGTGCAAAGTGTTTTATGCCCCTTTCGATGTCCATTTCCGGAAAGAAGGCTTCAAAGACCCTGACGTGATGCAGCCCGATTTGATTGTGGCCTGTGATATGGCTGGGAATACAAATGAGAAAGGCCGCTACATGGGCACACCAACCCTAGTTGTGGAGATTTTATCCCCAAGCACCCGGACCAAAGACATGGTGGATAAACTGAACACATTTATGATCTCCGGGGTCAGGGAGTTTTGGATTGTTGATCCCGATCAGGAGGTTATCTTGGTGTATGGGTTTAAAGATTTGGATATAGACTATTTTATGACTTATCGGAAGAAGGATACAGTGCAGTCGTATGCGTTTCCTGACTTGGAGATCGTAGGGAGTTTGGTGTTTCCTTGAAGGGAACAATGACCAACCCAAAGCTTTGTAGCGGAGCAACAATAGGAAATATAGTCAGCACCAGTTTTTGAGTAAGAGAGTGACTGCGCTGCACAATGGCAAAGACAAAGGCTACCCCGGAGATGCCTAGATCTCCAGGGTAGCCTGTTCTTATGCCCGCCTTTCCGCGGAAACGAACTTCAGCATGTTTTCAGGGGTTCTCACTAATGTCCTTTGCAAGAGCGGGACAAAGTATGATCTTCATACTTAGCGATCAGAAAATTATGGAGCAGGGTAAGCGACGGTAAGACACTTTTCTGCGTTTTATGGATCAAGGCCAGGTTCCACGAAAAGGCGTGATCGGCAAGGGGGCAATTCTGCTCCACCTGAAGTTGCCGTGTATTCGGATAGGCGTATTCAATCATTACGCGATGCTCGTTCTCCATAAGGTAAAACGCCGTCTTGGCTGAGGGAATGACTTCGAAGTTGATTTGAACCCCGGCTTTTTGCATAGCGTCATAGAGCGGCTGCATAGTCAACTCTGGGGAACCCCAAACGAGACACTGTTCGCCGGCCAGATCCTCGATGCTGAGCTGTTCTTTTTGGGCAAAAGGGTGGGTTTCGGCAAAGGTCACCCCAAGAGGAAAGCTGCAGATGGGAGCGACGGTGATTCCGGGAATGTCGCAGTCCATCATGACCAGAATGGCGGCGTTCAGTTCTCCGGACAGGACCTTGGCAATCGTTTGATCAGCTGTCAGTGGCAATAACTCCAGCGGTAGTTCCGGGTGAGCAGTTTCAAACTCATCCAAGAAGCCGGGCAGCTTCGGGGTGAAGAACGGCAGAAGGGAGCTGGAAATACCAAGCCGCAGGGTCTTTCCCTCAACCGCGCTAATCTTCATGAGCATGGATTCATAGGTGTGAATTAGCTCTTCCGCATAGGTTCGCACCGTTTCTCCCGAGGCGGTTAAGGAAAGGCGGTTGTGTAAATTGCTGAAAAGGGTCGTGCCAAGCTCAGTCTCCAGGGAACGAATCGTCTGACTCAGTGCCTGCCGGGAGATAAAGAGGCGGTTCGCGGCTTTGGTATAATTCATTTCCTCGCAACAAATCAAAAAGGCCTTCAGCTTAAAAATAGCCATTTCATCCCTCCAAACGCAAGCAATTGCTTGCGCCTTGTGAAAATTATAACTGCTTTTTGAAGACTTGTAAAGTTGGTAGAATGTAGCTGCCAATACAAATAAGCACGAAAAGAGAGGGATTAAAATGAAAAGGGATTATTCACGCCGCGACTTTTTGAAAGCCGCCGCCGCAGGTGTCGTGAGCACAGGTGCCCTGGGTATCCTTGGCGGTTGCTCGCCAAGTTCGAATACCAACGCCCCGAGGGGGACTTATACCCCAGGCACGTATACGGCCAAAGCCCAGGGGATAGGCGAGGTTACCGTGACCATGACCTTTGATGAGAACAGCATCACCGATGTAGCCCTTGACCTAGCCAACGAGACGGTAGGGATCGGCCAGGCGGCCAAGGATACCTTGATCGCGCAGATCCTTGACGGTCAGAGCGTGCAGGTGGACGGGGTATCCGGTGCATCCGTCACCAGCAAGGCGGTAATGCAAGCAGCAGCCGACTGCATCACGCAAGCCGGCGGCAAGGCTGTCCTTGTCTCCCAAGGTTCCTCTGCTGCCACAGGTGCCGACTGGCTCGGGGAGGCACCGGAGATTGCGGACAGCCAGATTGTCAAGACCTATGATTATGAGGTCGTTGTCATTGGCGCCGGCACCTCCGGCACCTTTGCGGCCTGCTCAGCCGTTGAAGAAGGAGCGAAGACGGTCCTAGTCGAGAAATTCGGCACGGATTTCGGCGGCTCCGGCATCCGCGATACCATTGCGGCTATTGGCACCAAACAGCAGATCGCCAACAAGGATAACCCGGATAAATTTGACGTGATACGCATGATGTATCAGCACTCCCAAGGTTATGGCGACCAGAGGCTTTACAAGGCGTGGGCAGATAATTCCGGGGAGGCGATCGATTGGTATACCGAGCGGATGGCCAAGCATGATGTAAAGATCCTCCATGAAGTGGACAACCACAACACCGGAGAAAAATTCGAATTTTATGATGTGGGCCATTCCATCCAATGGGAAGGAAAGGAATACAAGTCCCAATTCTCCATGTCACTCCTCCTGGACGATTACAAGGCCAAAGGGCTTGAGGTACACTACGAAACGGAGCTGATCAAGCTCCTCAAGGACGGGAGCAAGGTCACTGGCATTCTTGCCAAAACCGGCGATCAATATGTCCGTTACAACGCTGCCAAGGGTGTGATCGTGTGCACGGGGGGCTACTCCAACAACACCGGGATGCTCCAGGCCCTCCAGCCCGAGACCCTAAAGATGACTGGGGTCAATTATTCCTTCCCGGGCAGTTCCGGGCAGGGGATCAAAGCCTGCCTATGGGCCGGCGGTAAAATGGACGAGACCCATGCGGCTATGATCTTCGACCGCGCCTGCGTAAAACCCGATGCCACCGGTCCGGAGGATGCGGGCTGGTTCTGGATGGGCTCCCAGCCCTTCCTGAAGGTAGACCTGAAGGGCCGCCGGTTCACCAATGAATCCGGCAGCTATGACCATATTCTGCATACCGCTTTCAACCTGTTGCCGGAGCATACCTATGCCATGATCTGGGACGCCAACCATCCTGAAGATATCAACCGCTTTGAGAGCCACGGTTGCTCCCGCCTCTATCCCCACGCCAACGGAACGGAATCGGTTTTCCCCATGGAGTATATCCTGAATGTCATGAATCCCGATCTTCAGAAGCAGGGCTACATCGTCCAGGCCGATACCATCGAGGAACTGGCCAAGAAGCTGAACATTCCTGCCGATAACCTCAAGGCCACCGTCGATCGCTATAATGAGCTCTATGATAAGCAAAAGGATGAAGACTTCGCCAAAGAGCCCTTCCGCCTTTCCCAACTCCGCACCGCTCCCTATTATGGCACTCGCCAGTGTGGTGGCTACTTGATCGCCACCATGGATGGCATCAAGATCAACACCGACATGAATGCTGTCGATAAAGATGGCAACGCCATCGAGGGCCTGTACGTGGCAGGAGACTGCTCAGGAGGGTATTTTCACGGCAGCTACATCAACCTGCTGGCCGGTGCCGCCGCCGGGCGGAGCACCACCTTTGGACGACTGGCAGGCCGCAACGCCGCCCGGCGGCCGATCTAGCGGCGAGGCATGAGCGTGTGAACTCTGTTTAGATGTTCAACGCTGCGTCTTGAAAGTCCAGAGTAATATTTAGTTGGCTTAAAAGCGAATAGGAATAATTAAAGCAGAAGGACTGAACTGCGTGTTTAGTCCTTCTGCTTTTGGTTGTAGTTGATCGAAGACCTCGATTATGGCAGCTTTCAGGGGAATAGAATTGTAGGGATAGCTCCACTTCGTACTCGTATTTGATCACAAGAAAGTTTACCTCTGAAATGCTAGAGAGCAATTCCTGCAAATAGCCAATACTCGTTGCCCATCCTCTCCTAGTTAAATCTAAACCTCGAGGATTCGGCCGTTGGTTGTAATGGTGACGACTTGCCAGGGTATGACTTGGCCGCTGTTTTTGAGAGCAGTTTTCACAGCACTTTCCAAACCACCGCAGCAAGGAACTTCCATGCGGACAAGGGTCAGGGATTTTGGTGAGTTTTGCTGCAGGATAGCCGTTAGTTTTTCACTGTAGTCCACAGAATCAAGTTTCGGACAACCGATCAGGGTGATTTTGTTGCGCATAAACTCGTTGTGGAAATTCCCATAGGCGTAGGCGCTACAGTCGGCAGCGATCAAGAGATGGGCATTATCAAAATAGGGGGCGTTTGGGGGAGCTAGCTTGATTTGCACCGGCCATTGGTTTAGCTGAGATTTGGTCTCCGGCTGAGTTTCGGGTTTGTAGGTGGATTCGGGACGGCTCAGCAACTCAGCATGATTGCCAGGACAACCGCACGCTAAGGTATGTTCATGATGTTCATGATGGTGATGGTGGCCTTCCAGATGTTTTTTGACCGCTTCCTCATCAAATTCGGCCGCTTCTCTTTCTTCAAAAGAGATCGCATCCATAGGACAGGCCGGAAGACAGTTGCCAAGCCCGTCGCAATAATCGTCGCGGAGCAGGCTGGCTTTACCGTCTACCAGCACAATCGCTCCTTCATGACAGGCGGTAATGCATAGTCCGCAACCGTTGCACGCTTCGCTATCGATTTTGATAATCTTTCTGATCATTATTGGACCCTCCTTTGAGATTATCCTTTTATTTTAGCATGAGGAAAGAAGAGAGGGTGTGCGAAAAGTCACGTTATTGCAAACCTTTACCTCTCATCTGAAGTTGTATTTTATTTATGGGTGTATCCCGCTGCCTTTATTGAACAGTAGCAGACAGAAATACCAGGATATTTAGAAAATGGAATAGCCCAAAGGTAGATAATAGCGACTAAAGAGTTGAGGGAAAAACGAGACCGCAGTCTCGTTTTTCTATGCCCGGCTTAGCTCAGCGGAGGATCGTAAAGATCATCCGTTGAGGTACCCACGATTCGCGCATCCCGCTTGGAACTTAGCTCACCACCGGAAGTCAAGAAAATATTCTTCGCCAGGATTGTATCCATGACTACTTCAATCTCAGACTTCGTCAGGCCTTCCTTGGGATTGGCCACGGTGATGGTAAGGTTTTTTCCACCGGAAGTGGTAAACGTCAACCGCAGCACCTTCGTCGTCGTGATAGCCATTGATCTCACCTCCTTAAGCTTGACGTCAGTGGGGGATTATTCCTCCACTAAATCGTAATTTTTTCTGAGGATCGTCTGGATCACGGGATGAATGCTTAGGCTGAATAGAGCTGCCGCTACATCGTAGATATCTTGATCCGAGGCATCAATTTTGACATCGTTCAGACTCTTTTGTCTGATCACCGGTGAACCGGCAGGGGTCTCCCCGACCTGGTATCTGATCGCTACGGTGGAACCCAGAGGTATCGACTGAACTGGCATATCTTCACCCCCTTTCCCATCGATTGACGATGGCCTTCCTTGGCCCGTCTATTTAGCATATGAACAGGCACTAGGCAAAGGTCCCTGATAAGGGGGGATCAGAAAAATAAAAGGGGTATAACTTAGCCAACGGAGGATCGTAAAGATCATCCGTTGAGGTACCACGAGCCGCGTATCCCGCTTGAACTTAGCTCGCCATCGGAGGTGAAGAAAATATTCTTCGCCAGGATCATATCCATGACTGTTTCAATCTCAGCCTTTGTCAGATCTTCTCTGGGATTGGGCAAGGTGATGGTAAGGTTTTTTCCACCGGAAGTGGCAAACGTCAACCGCAGCACCTTCGTTGTCGTGATGGCCATTGATCTCACCTCCTTTTCCATCGATTGACGATAGCCTTCTGGCCTGTCTATTTAGCATATGAACAGGCACTAGGTAAAAGTTCCTGGCAAAGAGGGGAACAAAAGAATAAAGGGGGTTAAAGGGTGAAAAACAGCCTGTCCGCCAATACGAAGATGTATTCGCATTGGCGGACAGGCTGTTTGATAGAAGGTGTTCACCACTGTGAGCAATATTCCATATGATGGAGATATAGTTAGTAAGGAAAGGGTCTGAAGTCAGGATGGATGAATGGCTCACAGAACGAACGCCCCTCGTCATTGCGTCGGAAATCAATATCATTAAACAGCAAACCGGGAAAATCCTTTTGGCCGGTGCCATAGAGGTCGGCCGCCGATTGAAGGAGGCCAGGGGGCTGGTTCCCTATGGGGAATGGTTGAAGTGGCTGGAAGAGTCTGTGAATTATTCAGATAGAACAGCCCAGCAGCTGATGCGCATCTTCACTGCTTATGGGGGTCAACAGCTCACCACAGCGGACGTGACCTCCCAAGCACTGCCCGATCTAAGCTATAGCCAAGCGCTGATTCTCCTGGGCGTGCCGGAGGAAGAGCGGGCCCAGTTCATTGCTGAGCTGGACTTGGAAAGCATGACCGCCCGGGAACTGCAAAAGGCAGTTCAGGAGCGAAGCAAGGCGATCGAAGAGCGGGATCAAGCTGTGCAGGAAACTGGAGTACTCTCAAAGACCCTGGAGGATCAGAAGGGCCAGATCGCCAAGCTGACCAAGGAGCTGGCTGATCTAAAGCTAAAATCCGAGGGATTAAGCAAGTCCTATGCAGAAGCCATGACGAAAGCCGAGAGGCTGAGCCTGGAGTTAAAATCGCAGAAGGAGGATACCTCGGCCAAGGCCATCACGAGAATGAGCAACAACCTTATAGTTGCCTATCATAAGGCCAAAGCCAATCGGATCGCTTTTTTATATGAGAGTATAGACACCAACTTCAAGGAATTGCTCAGGGAGCTGAAGGATTTCGAACAGAAGGAACCGGACACCTTTGAGGCGTATAAGAAGAAGATCGTTGATTTCTTGACCAATGGGCTAAAGGGGCAGATGTAAGGTTGGCGGGAAGTAAGGATTGGTGCTCAAGTGAGCGGGGCCATGGGCGTCGCTTGTTTGGGGTGTGATATTTTATGCGAATTGAAAAGGATGGAGATGATGTAAGGATGTAACCACTCCACCGATATAGGCTATTATAGTGGAATGATAACTCTTTCGAACCGCTGAACCTGGCATGTTACTAAAACGATATATGGAGTCGCGAAAAAAGGTTACAAAGCCATTTCTTAATTAGAAATTTCGAGTGTCACGTTTTCTGTGATTTCAAAATTTGCTGCTATAAATCTATAGCCTACTCTAGGTTCATCAAATTTCAGACAATTCTTGATTTGCAAAGGAAATAGCTGTAAGTTGTCGAAATCTATATTTTAACAGAGAAGGAATCAGATGGAGGAAAGTCGTTCGATGGTATCGCAAAAAACTGAGTTTTCGGAACATATGTCTTTCGAGTTTTTGGAATTACTACGCAAGAAGAATCCAGCTTGGCGTTTGTTAACCTCATCTCAGGCTCCTTTTGTGGCATCTTTTCTCTATAGAGAATTTATTGCCGAAAACAGGCGGCAAATTGCTGAACAAGAGTTAATCAGCCGCCTGGAAGGCTTTATAGAGCTGCTCAATCAGGGACGTGATGACTTCCTCTTTCCACGCTCAGGACGAGAATACCTGGATGACTGGGCCAATGATGAACATGGTTGGCTGCGGAAATTCTATCCACTGGGACAGGATGAGCCTTATTTTGATGTAACTTCCCTAGCCCAGAAAGCCATTGAGTGGTTACTGAGTTTAAGACAACAAGTTTTTATCGGTACAGAATCACGCCTGATCACGGTATTTGAACTCCTGCACCAGATAGTGGAGCGTTCTCAAACCGATCCGAATTTACGCTTGGCAGAGCTTGAACGACGCAAAGTTGAGATTGAGCAGGAGATTATCCGAGTGCAGAAGGGGCAGGTAGAGCTGTTGGATGAAACGCAAATCAAGGAGCGTTTTTGGCAGGCGATGACGACTGCGCGGGAGATTATGGCCGACTTCCGGGCAGTAGAACAGAATTTTCGAGAACTGGACCGGGGGATGCGGGAACGGATTGCCACCTGGGAGCGAGGAAAAGGGGAATTATTGGAATCAATCTTTGCAAAACAAGACGGCATTGCCCAATCAGAGCAAGGAAAGAGTTTTGCTACATTCTGGAGATTTTTAATGTCTTCATCCTATCAAGATGATTTTAAAGACACATTGGATAAAGTTTTACAGATGAAACCGGTGCAGGAAATGGGCCCGAGCCGAAATATCCGCTATATTCATCATGATTGGGTGAATGCTGGCGCCCATGTCCAAGAAACTGTAGCTGCTCTATCCCAGCAGTTAAGGCGGTATGTGGATGAGAATTATCTGGAGGAAGAGCGCCGGATCAACCAACTTGTGCGGGAAATTGAAGGAAAAGCTTTGGCAATCCGCAATACCCCGCCCACGGACTGGTCAATGGAAATTGATGGGGTAAAACCGGAAATCAGCCTTCCCTTGGATAGACCTTTATTTTCGCCTCCCCAGCGGCCAGAACTGAAGGATGACATCATGGACGCAGGAAGCGACGATGTTCCGGTGGAAGCGCTGTTCTCCCAGGTCTACGTGGATAAGGAGAAACTTAAAGACCGGATTGACTGCTTGTTGCAATCTCAGGATAGGATTAATCTGTCGCAAATTATTGGACATTTTCCTCTAGAGCTGGGGCTGAGCGAACTTATTACCTATTTGGTCATCGCCAGCGAAAGCTCACGAGCGTCGTTTCATCCCGACGAACTGGAGGAAGTATTATGGCAGGATGAAAAAGGAACGAAGCGAGTAGCCAAGCTGGCTAAAATAATATTTCAGCGGGTTTAAGAATTTGCTAGTTATAGATTTAGGAGGTTATGAACCGTGGGGGAGGACTAGGTCATGAATGTAATGGATGATTTGGCATTTTCACGCACTGTAGTCGCACTTTTTAAAAATATTGTCTTTAAAGAAACGGATCAAGACCATTGGGAAGTTATTCGAGTCCAGAAAAATAAAATTGAAGATTATGTGGGTAAAATTGGACTCACCTTAATTGTAGATGAGCTGGACGGTTATGGATATTTGAAGCAGCGTTCTTACGGAGAAGGTGAAGAGGCTATTCCCCGATTGGTGCCTCGTCATGGGTTGAGCTATCCGGTTAGCCTTTTGCTTGTGCTCCTACGGAAACAATTGGTCGAGTTTGATTCAACCACCGGAGATCA
Source organism: Desulfitobacterium sp. THU1 (assembly GCF_038181555.1). NCBI lineage: Bacteria > Bacillati > Bacillota > Clostridia > Eubacteriales > Desulfitobacteriaceae > Desulfitobacterium > Desulfitobacterium sp. THU1. The sequence continues at coordinate 50,669 of NZ_JBBWUA010000015.1, forward strand.
GCGGCTTATTATCACTAGGCAGCAGATAGCCGAGCGCATGAGCTTGTTTTTGAGGGATACCACCAATGAAGCAAAATTAATGGCTGACATTGATAAACATATCGATCGAGTGGAGAGAATGGGCTTTTTGCGTCGTTTACGAGGCAATGAAGATCGTTTTGAAGTTCAGCGTATCCTCCGCAATTTTGTGACAGGGGAGTGGCTCAGCCATTTCAACGAGCGACTCGAAGAATATCGGCGTTACGCCAATGCCGGTGAATTAGAGGACGGAGAGGTGAAGTCATGAGTTCATTAAATCTGGAGTCCGAAGAACCGGGCAGACTTTTTGGCGCTACACCGGGATTTCGCTTGCATAAGCTTGAAGTCTATAATTGGGGTACTTTCGACGGCAAAGTCTGGACCTTTTCTCCCCAAGGAGAAACCAGTCTCTTGACGGGGGATGTGGGTTCGGGTAAGTCCACTTTAGTTGATGCTTTGACGACCCTTTTGGTCCATCCGCGGAAGGTAGCTTATAACAAAGCAGCTGATTCTAGTGCCAAGGAGCGTTCAGTCACCTCTTATGTGCGTGGTTATTTTGGCCAGAAACGAAGCAGTGAGGGGAATGGTCAGCCTGATTCCTTGCGGGACACCAATCACTATTCCGTTATCTTGGCAACGTTTTTGGATCAGGGCCTGTCTCAACATGTTACTCTGGCTCAATTTTTCTGGTTTCCAGATCCCCAGAAGTCTCCGGTCCGTTTTTATATTGTAGCTGATAAAGAGATGTGGATTACACAGGACTTTGCCAGATTTAACAACGATGTTCGAGCTCTGAAAAAACGTTTAAAGACTGGCAGTCGGATTCAGATCTATGAAGACTATACTCGCTATGCTGAAGTCTTTCGGCGTAAATTTGGTATTGTTCAGGAGCAGGCTCTGGATCTGTTTCAGCAGACCATCTCTATGAAAAAGGTGGAGGCTTTGACGGATTTTGTTCGAACCAACATGTTGGAAGTTCCTGATACGGCTAAAGACGTGGATAAGCTAATCAAGCATTTTCACGATCTGAATGGGGCCCATGAAGCAGTCCTTAAAGCCAAGCAGCAGATTCAGCTGCTGGCTCCTCTTGTTGATCAGGGAAATCACTGTCTCCGGCTTGAAGACAAACAAAAGCTGCTAAATCAAGCACGCCAGGCTCTAGGTCCCTGGTTCGCCGAACGGAGGCTAGATTTGCTGAGCGTTGAAATAGCCAAACAGGAGCAGAAACTTATTTTGGCCGTGGCGGCGCGAGAACAGGCGGAAGTAATCCAGCGTGATTTGGCTGAGAAGATCAAAGGAATTGAAAGAGCTATTTATGCTAATGGCGGGGATGCTCTGGAAAGATTAGCCCAGGATATTGAGACTGATAGGCGAACTCTTGAACGTCTCAAGAAAAATATGGAGACTTATACCCGCTATGCCCAAATACTTAGGCTGCCTACGCCTAATTCTTTGGTTTTCTTTCTAGCTAATCAAAGGAGATTAGTGGAATTTAAACAAAGTGAAGAAGAAGTGCAGAGAGGTTTAAAGGAAGATCTTAAAACTGCCGTTACAGAGGAGGGTAAGGCAAGGAGAGCGGCTGATCAAATAGATGAAGAATTGGCATCCCTTCGCTCCCGCACGTCCAGTATTCCCCGGGAATTCGTTGAGAAACGCCGACAACTTTGTCAGGTTCTGCAGATCGGGGAAGAAGAACTGCCTTTTGTCGGTGAACTATTGGAAGTCAGAGCAGGGGAGGAGAGTTGGGAAGGAGCTATCGAGAGGCTGCTGCATAGCTTCAGTCTATCGCTGCTGGTGCCGGAGCGTCATTATCAGGCCGTCATGCAGTGGGTAGATCGGACGCAGTTGGGGATGCGGCTGGTCTATTATCGGGTTCAGGATGTGGGCCGACCGTCTACTTCCAGCCTACAGAATTCTTTCTCTGCAGCCGAAAAGCTGAACATCAGACCTGGTACGCCATTCGGCGTTTGGCTTAGCAAGGAGCTGCGCCAACGCTTTGCTCATGTTTGTTGCGAGACAATGGAGCAATTTCGTCGGGAAGCTCAGGCCATCACTCAATCTGGGCAGATGAAGACTGGGGGCAAACGTCATGAAAAAGACGATCGCCATGGCATCAATGACCGCCGCCGCTATGTGCTGGGCTTTTCCAACCAGAGAAAAATTGCCGCTTTGGAGGAAAGCGAGCAGACTTTGAGGGATGAGGCTCAATTCTATCTTGAGGAAATGGATGAAATCTACCGGAAGCAGCAGGAAAGTCAGGAGCGTGTTCAGGCTGTTGCCGGTATGGTGAATATTGACGATTTTGCCGACATTGACACTAATACAGCGGAAAAAGACATTGAAGAAAAGGAAAAATTGAAGAGGAAACTGGAGCAGGAAAACGATATCCTACAAGGGCTCCAAAATCAGTTGACTGAACTGATGCAGAAGCAGGAAACTCATGTAACGGTTGTGGTGAAGGCCCACAAAGATGAGAGAACGATGGAAGATGATCGAAAAGCTCTGTTGCGCGATAAGGAGAGCACGGTAAAGGTTGTGGCTGAAGCTACGTTGGCTATGCGGGAAGAGGTCTATCCTTACCTAGAACAGCACCAGTCAGACGCTTTTCGGAATTCCGGTTTGACACTGGACAATGGGAGAATGCTGGAACGGGACTATCTGGACTGGATTGAAAGGGAACGCAATACATTGGCCGATGAAGTTTCACGGCTCAAAAACAAGATGGTTAAGGCCATGCAAGATTATAATTATAAATACCCAGAAGAAACAAGAGAGATTGATTCCGATCTGGAGAGCTTGCCTGAATATGACCGGATGCTGGTGCAGCTGCAAGGCGACGGATTGCCAGCATTTGAACAGCGATTTAAGCAACTGCTACATGAAAACACTATCAATCAAATCGCTTTATTCCAGGCCAAATTAAAACAGGCTCAGGATACCATCCAGACCCGGATTGAACAGATTAACGGTTCTCTGAACGCCATCGACTATAACGAAGGAAGATATATTCGTCTAGAGTATGCAGAAACCTATGATACGGATATTAAAGAATTTCGGGTTCAGCTGAAAGCCTGCACTGAAGGGGCTTTGAGTGGCCCTGAGGATGAACAATATGCTGAAACAAAATTCTTACAGGTGAAAGCCATTATTGAGCGCTTCCGGGGACGGCCTGGGGAGACAGAAAGGGATGAGCGCTGGACCAAAAAAGTCATTGATGTTCGCAATTGGTTTTTATTTGCCGCTTCGGAAAGATGGCGGGAAACTGATGAGGAATATGAGCATTATACTGATTCCGGCGGAAAATCAGGAGGTCAAAAGGAAAAGCTGGCTTACACCATTCTGGCGGCCAGTCTGGTCTATCATTTTGGTTTAGAAGGACAGGAATCCCGGCCCCAATCTTTCCGTTTCGTGGTCATTGATGAAGCGTTTTTGAAAAGTTCGGATGAATCGGCACGCTTTGGTTTGGAACTCTTTAAAAAGCTGGAATTGCAGCTGCTAATTGTCACTCCCCTTCTCAAAATCCCCACAATCGCCAAATTTATTGCCCATGTGGGCTTCGTTCATCATGATGATGTTAAACATCAATCTATGCTACGGGATATTTCTATCCAGGAGTATGAGCAAGAGCGAAAGGCCAGGGAGGTGGCTCAATATGTCCATTAAGTGGTCTAATCCTCCATGGATTCGAGAACAGGTACAGCGGAAGTGGGATTCGGGTCGAATTTTGCGTTCATTGCTGATGCCTGATGATTTATTTCCCTTGAGCATTCCCCTGAAAAGGCCGCGAAGCAGTGAGGTAAACGAGAATTTCGCTGAAATCTCCCGCTGGATCAAGTCGCTTAAAAATCAGAGCAAGCAGGAGACTGGCTTTGGTTATGAACTGGTGGAGAAGCAAATGGTTCACCGTCAATCGGGCCGAAACCTTCTGCCAACCCATGCCCTTATCCCTAATATACAGGATGCCCTGCGCTTATTAAGGAAAGAGCGGGAAGGAGAAAAGTTCCTGGAGTTAGCTAGGCTGATTCAACCTAAATGGCCTGCCTTGCAGGAATGGATCGTTAAATTTCCCCACAAAGTACTTGCTGCCGAAGCTGATTGGAGCGGTATTCTAGCTGCGCTAAGCTGGTTTGTCAGTCATCCACGCTGCGGCTCATATCTGCGGCAACTGGATATTCCCGGTATTGATACCAAGTTCATTGAACAAAGGAAAGGACTTCTGACGGAATTACTAAATATTATTTTGCCGGACGAGGCCATTGATCACAGCGCTTCCTCATTCGAGCTGCGTTACGGATTGCTGGTCAAGCCGGTTCAGGTCAGGCTGCGCTTGCTTGATCAGCAGCAGTATCTTCAGGGCATTTCTGATTTAACTGTTCCGGTGGAACAGCTGGCAGAATTTAATTCTCTGGTATCCAAGGTGTTTATTACCGAGAATGAAATCAATGGCTTATGCTTTCCTGATGTCAAAGAAGCGTTGGTGATCTTCGGGTTGGGATACGGTGTCGAAGTGTTGAAGTCCGTGACTTGGTTGAAGGAGAAAGAGATCTACTATTGGGGAGATATCGATACCCACGGATTTGCCATTTTGGACCTAGTCCGCAGCTTTTTACCTCAGGCCCAGTCGCTGCTTATGGATGAAAGGATACTGATGAGTCATCAGCACTTATGGGTCAGAGAAGAAAAGCCTTCCTTTACACAGTTGAATCGGTTGACAGCAGATGAACACCGGATGTTATCTTCCCTGCAAAACAATACTTGGGGTCAGGGTGTTCGTTTGGAACAGGAGAGGGTGGCTTTTCAGGAAGTGAAAGGAGCTGTCGATAGCTTGCATCAAAATAACTAATACGTCCAATGAAGGGGGTTTCCAAGCTTTTTAGAGTATGATATTATGAACTGGAAAATATAGTGAAAAGGGGAGGGGGTTTTTGTGGCTGCTCAGAATTTGATATTGAATAAACTCTTTACCCAAAATATTTTCCAGAAACTACTCAATGACAATAATAACTCAACTTATAGTCAAGTTGTGCGAAGATATGTTATCGATCCGGAAACAAAGAATAATGGAGAACTCATTAGCGAAGTATATAGTTTCATGTCAGCATCCTATAGAAACGAATATGTTTACCAAAACACTCTGCTGAATAAGCTTTTACTGGGTAAGCATAGTATTAACACCACAACGGCACTGACCCAAATCCCAATCGGAAAATCCAAGGCTGATTTCATTTTAATTAATGGTAAGGCGGTCGTGTATGAAATAAAAACTGAATTGGATTCATTTGAGCGTCTCGATACTCAACTGAGGGATTATTATAAGGCGTTTAATCATGTATGTGTGGTGACTTCTGCAAGCAACTTCACTAAAATATCGGCTATTTTACAAGATACTCCGGTCGGTATTTACGTCCTCACGAAAAAGAATGCCATTAGCAAACGTTTACGTAAAGAACCCGCAGAGGATAATTCACAACTAAATCATCTGGCAATGTTTAAGTTGTTGCATAAAGGGGAATATGAGCAAATTTTAAAAAGGTTCTTTGGACGACTACCCGTTACTTCTCAAGTGTTTTATTATGATGAGTGTTTCTCTTGGTTTGCGAGGATACCTATCGAGCAAGCTTATTCTATGTCGCTCCAGGAATTGAAAAAGCGCAATAAAATAGAGGCTAGTTTTTTTCAAAGTGTTCCATATGAACTGAAATCGCTCATATATTTTTTAAATCCAGTGAAAAAGGAATTTGAGGCTCTCAATCGTTTTCTAAATCAGAAGTTTGGGGGATGAGAGTATGTATTTTCCCTATGTACGTGGAAGACAATATGAACTGTTGGCTCTGCGGGAGTTGGTATCCAATAACCTGTTAGGAGATTATGTAGTTCCTATCGTCGAGCCGGTGAAGCTTTCCCCTACGTTGATTAAAACGATGACCGAATACGTTAAAGCTTGCCATCCAATCGCGATTATCAGGAATCCATTGGTGGGCTCGTTCCTGAAAGATCTGGGGGACGCTAAAGAGGGTTCAAAAGCTTCATACAAAAAAGATTTCTTAACGCTTTATGGAACTAAGACAGTCATTAAGTCCATAATCATGCAGGAAAATGCCCAATCGCTTCTGGAACATTGGGCGAAGATTAATGCTAATAAGGACGAGATGCTTGTTATTAATACTAACCGAGATTATCTTGATTTTTATGAGCAGGAATTTGCTAGTGTTAATCCAAAATATGTTCTGATTCTGGACGAAAGTGCCTTCAGACGCAGAGTAAGACAGAATAGGGTCCTTTTCGACGATAAGTTTGAGAAACAAAGCCGTAATGCTGATTATCTGAAAGTGCCAGATGAATTCTTTTCTGACAGCCATTTATATTATAAAGACGATGGTAGTTTGGGGTTTGCAGACTATTCGGTCATTGGAGACGAATATCTTGAAGCTGGCTTTGCTCCGTATGCAGTTGCTATCCATATCGTGTATTTTGCTGAAAATCATGAACTGAGAGTAAGGCATTTTGTTTCTGATTCAAATGAAGATATAGCCAACCCCGCCAAAAAGTTCTATGAAGCGGTTTCCAAACTAGCGGTCTGGTATAATGCAGAACCGAAACAGGTTGCGATGACCCTAGGACTAAAGACATTACTGGATCACTATGAAAATCAAACATATCCGGGACTTGGAAGTGTAAAAAAGCTATCATTGATGCATCACTTGGAGTTAATGGGAAAATACTTGAGCGAGGTTGGTTAATATGTATTGCTGTGCCAACTGCTTTAGGGATGCTGAAATCAAGGCGATCATTCAGGGTTATAATGCTATTGGCAATTGTGATTTTTGTGGGCAGGAAAATGTCCCCATCTATCAAACTGATGGCGATACTACTCTTTCTGATTTATTTGATGAATTGCTGGATACATATACTACAGCGGCAAGTTTGCCGGAGACTTTCCCCAAAGACAGCACGGACTTAATGAAGAACATGCTGCATTACAAGTGGAATATTTTTAATGTTGCTCCGGACTGCATTTATAGGTTGATCACAAATATCTGCCATGAAAAGTATAGTGAACAACCAGAATTGTTTGATGCTCCTGTCGGGCTATGGCAAAGTCAGGATCAAGAGTATCTAAAAAACAATGGGATCATGAAAAATTATGCATGGGCTGATTTCGTAGAAGTAATTAAGCGCAGGAACAGGTTCCATACTGACTTCTTAAATAAAGATGTCTTGTATCAGTTTATTTATTGCGTGAGAAAAACCTATAAGGCTGGTACGACTTTTTATCGTGGTCGCATATGTCCGACATCACAAGGATTTCCGAACGAGGAGATGGGCCCTCCGCCATCTCATTTGGCATCAGCGGGGCGGGCCAACCCAGAGGGAATTAGTATCCTTTACTTGGCAGATACGGTTAAAACGGCGTTGCATGAGATTAGAGCAGGCGTTTACGATTATGTGACAATTGGGAGATTTGAGTTGCTGAGGGATATGGAAGTAATTAACCTTGCAGGGATAGATAAGATCAGCCCTTTTCTCGCTTCCCAATCCTATGGAATCGAATTTACCCGTCACGCAATAAATATTGAACCATTAAAAATGATCAGTCAAGAGATAGCTAAACCCCTTAGGCGGCACGATAGCCTTTTAGACTACCTTCCAACCCAATACGTAAGTGATTATATAAAGAGTAAAGGATTCGACGGCATCGAATATATAAGCACCATGTCCAAGACAGGAGTCAACTTGGCGGTTTTCGATAAGCGCATTTTAAAATGTACCAATACAATCGTGTATGATGTAAAGTCCATTGACTATTCATATGACAAGGCTAATTAGGTTTGAATAATACCGGTGAGGTTGATGTTAACTGATTGGGACTTAGTCCCAATCTTTTCTCTTTTTGGTCATAATTCATGCTATACTATAGGTACATATTCCCTTTTTTGGAGGATTGAATTCATGGCTTTACCCAACGCACTTGCAGATATTTTCCACCATAAACAGAAATCGTATAAGATGGTTCTAATTTCGGCTTTGCTTGAAGAGATGGGAGAAACTCCGCGGGAAGTATCTCTTACCAATGTGATTGACCGATTTCAACAATCTATGGCGGATCGGGAAAGTAACGACATGCCCGTAGATGACCCCCCAGCAAATTTAGGCAAGAGCTGGCAAAGCCTTACGCCTGGGCAAATGCGGACGGTGGTTAATAATCCTATAACAGCCTTAGAAAAGATGATCTTGGTAGATAACGCCCAGGAGCGAATTCGTTTCCGTCCCGAAATAGCTAAGCTGTTGAATCCATCAGTCATAAGGGATTTAAGATCAGAAGCCGATCGCGAAACGGAACTGTATTATCGTAATCGAGGTATTTTTAGTGTTTCTCTTCGTGATCTTCTTGCCCAAGTTATGAACAACTATCACCAAGCCAAAACTCAACCTTTCAGCGGGCATTTGATTGGCACAATAATGAGACAAACCTTACCCAACGAGCTTCGCAGACTTCCTTACTTGAAGAGTAGTACCTACAAGATTCAAGGTTCAGTGGGAATGGGGAACTGGGCTACGATACCTTGGCTAGCCATTTTGGACAAAAGAATTACTCAGTCCACGCAACGTGGAGAGTATGTGGTTTATCTGTTTTCGGAAGATATGAGGTATTTGTACCTTACCCTGAACCAAGGTGTAACCATCCCCTTGCAACAGGGGCGAAAAGAAGGTTACGAGTATCTAAAGGATAAGGTTAAAGAGATCAGAGAATTGCTTCCTTTAGAGAACATGACAAAAGACTCTTCAATCGAGTTGACTTCTTCTGGAATAGGACGAGACTATCAGGTTTCGACCATTGCCTACATTCGTTACGAAAAAGAGAATATGCCCGATGACGAGACGCTTATTTCCGACTTGAAGAACATGGTGGATAATTACTCCTTATTTGTCCAGCACCATTTAGAGGGGAAAAGTTTAGAGAATCCCCCCATTAAAGAGACTATACTTAAGGAAAAGGCGGCGGAGGAGAATGCTATGGTATCGCCCGCTCAAACTATAGAAGTGATTAGTGCTTTTATCAAGGACAAAGGATTTTACTTTCCTCCAGGTATGATCGAGAGTTTTTTTCTTTCGATTAAAACCAAACCCTTTGTGATCCTTGCTGGGATATCGGGTACAGGGAAAACGAAACTTGTGCAGCTTTTTGCTGAAGCCATAGGTGCTACGGAGAAAAATGGGCAGTTTCATTTGATTCCTGTCCGACCGGATTGGAATGATCCTTCAGATCTATTGGGATATCATGATCTTTCTGGGGTGTTCAAACCGGGTAAGCTTACGCAGATTTTCTGGGAGGCCTCTCAACCGGATAATCAGGCGAAGCCATACTTTGTCTGCTTGGATGAAATGAATCTAGCCAGAGTCGAACACTATTTCAGTGATCTATTAAGTGTCATGGAAACACGCCGCTGGGATGAAGGGAAGATTTGCACGGGCTCCCTGATAGAAGCAAGGGATCTCTCCGTACTCACTCATCATTCAAGGTCGCTTACTATCCCTGAGAGTTTAAACGACTTAGGAATCCCTCAGAATGTTTATATCTTTGGGACAGTCAATATGGATGAGACGACTCATCCATTTAGTAAGAAGGTATTGGATCGCGCTCAAACCTTAGAATTTGACGATATTGTTCTCGACCAATACCCTGAATTAACAGAGAGTTCGACGAAGACTACTGCTGCCCCAGACTTAAAGGTATCGAACACTTTTCTGATCAGCGAGTATCTCTCAATTAAGGATGCCTTTCCGGGGTTTGAAGCACTGATAAAAAGAACCACAAAACAGCTTGTAGAAATCAACGAAGTCCTTGAAGAAGTTCATGCTCATATTGGGTTTAGAGTGAGGGATACCATCAGTTTTTACATGGTTTATAATGAGCGTTTTCAGCTGCTCTCCGAAAATGACGCCTTTGATCTGCAGTTACTACAGAAAATTCTGCCCCGCCTACAAGGGAGCCACTCTTCTTTAAAGAGAGTGCTCATTGGGCTCATGGAGATTGCCATTGGTAAGAAACTTAATATTGAGGAATACATGGAAGATGCCGCGGAACTTTATTTGGTGTACGCAAGAGGGAAGACCGCACCGGCAGCCCGTTATCCCCAGAGTGCGCGCAAAATTGCCTATATGCTGCGGAGGTTAGAAGAAGATGGTTTCACCTCATTCTGGCTTACATAAAGAGAGTGTTGAGCTTCTGCGCATAGAGACCAACCTCTTTGACCTCTATATCAAGGGTAAACCTTATCACCCAACGGTTGAGGCCTTGCAATTGCATCGGGAATCCGATGAAGTATGGGTGGAGGCTACATTGGACGTTACTCCTGCCCCCAGTCTGAATATTGATGGGGTATACATCTTCTCGCCTATCCAAGGTCAGATAATTGAGCAAGGGAAAGAACCGATCTATCCCTTATTTTACGAAAACCAGACCTATCTATTGGTTGTGGAGAAAAAGAAGGATGTGGAACTTTCTTTTTACCATGAGAACATGCATTTGCGGCGAGACGTCAAACCACTAGGTAAAAATATTCTCTCGGGAAATTTAAACTTTCGCAGTGAAGTTGGCTATACTGAACTTGAGATTCGGCTTAATGGTCATGTGCTCTTGAGTATCCGCCTTGAAATCTTTCCTGTTAAACTGGATTACCGACGGGATTACTATATGCTTCTCTCTGAAATCAATGAGCAGATCTATAATTTAGCCTTTGATTTTCTGCGTAGGACTTATCAACTTTCAGGACTAAAGGAAACTCCCAATCAAAGTCTCACTGAATTCTTTGCTATACTCAGGGTGATTTTTCAGCAGCTTACCAGCGCCGTGGAACATATCCGGGCCACTCCTCATCATCGACTTATCACACGCCAAGAGATCCGACGGGTTGAACAAGTAAAACGGGCTGGGAAAGCGAATCGCTCCTTCTTGGCCAAGCATCCTGAAAAGTTAATGCATCATCCTCAAGGGGGTGCTATCACCATCCATGGGGAGCATTATACGCCCACTCATTTGCTGGAGACTCGACGCCAAATTGATTTTGATACCCCAGAAAATCGTTTCCTCCGCTGGATGCTTTTAAGGATCCAAGGAAAGTTGAAAGATATTCGCGTGCGGATCACCCAACGTGAGCGCAACAATAACGAACCTCTGGATCGCCAGCTGTTAAACCAGATCGATGATATGCAAAAACATCTCAACCGTCTATCTTCAACGGGATTCTTGAGTGAGGTTGGAGAAATGAAGCAAATCTCCATCACCTTAGTGCTGCAAATGGCTCCAGGTTATCGCGATGTCTATCGTTACTACTTAATGCTCATGAAGGGATTGTCCATCCAAGGGGATTTATTCCGTTTATCTTTAAAGGATTTAGCACAGTTATATGAATACTGGTGCTTCTTAAAGCTGCATAGCCTTCTCAAGCAGAAATATGAACTTATCCGTCAAGATATCATTCGCGTTCATCGTAATGGACTTTTTGTTACTTTAGATAAGTCTCGGAAGGCCAGTGTTACTTATCGAAATCCATTGAATGGGGAGCACTTTACCCTTTTTTACAATTCTCTTCCTAGTGAAGACGCTTCTGACTTCCCTACAGTAAACCAGCGCCCGGATAACGTATTAACTCTTAAGAAAGAGAACTCTCCCTTCGAATATAAGTACATTTTTGATGCAAAGTATCGTTTGAATCCCGCCTATCCGGGAACACAATACCAAGAAAAGTATGAAGGACCTGGTCCCGAGGAAGACGATATTAATACGATGCATCGCTATCGGGATGCCATCGTTTATGCTAACCAGCGGCCCTCTGAACGGAGTCGTTCTGAGTATGAGCGCAGCATGTTCGGAGCCTATGTCTTGTTCCCGTATCCCGATGAGGATAAATATCGAGAGCATAAGTTTTATAAAAGTATCAAAAAAGTCAATATTGGGGCTTTTCCCTTTCTCCCGAATTCAACGCGTCTAGTGGAGGAATTTCTTGATGAGCTCATTTTAGATAGTCCCGAAAAAGCCTATGAGCGATCCACTAGACCTAGGGGAACGAGTAAGTATTATGAGGATAAACTTCAAGGGAAAAATGTCATTGTGGGTTCAATGCGGGATAGAGATCAGTTGGATATCTGCTTGAATGAGTATATGTATTGGATACCCCTAAAGTTTCTTGCTCGGGAACAAAAGCTACTCACCGAATTGGAATGGCTTGGGCTTTATCAATCGAAAAAGGCATTTGGACCTCAAGCTTGTGGAATTTATAGGTATGGGAAAATTGTATCCTGGCAAGTAGTTAGACGTTACGAAATCAAAGCTCGACCTCCACGTCCAGGAACAGACAAAGAGCTTTATGTTCTTTTTGAAATTGAGTCTTGGGAAAAACGAGAGAGACCCATCAAGCCAGGAGAGCGTGGTATCTATACTCATCTATTTACATCGAAGTATATATTCGATCGTGCCGAGGAAATTGCGGAGCTTAAGCTGGAAAATGATGAGCAACTGAAAGATTGGCGGGAGAAGCGTCGCCTAGGAAGAGTCCAAGTAGAATTAGATGATCATTATGTGGATAAGGCTAAAAGAGTTATCGCTCTTAATGTAGTGGATAAGCAAGACAAGGACGCATAAGGTTTGTCTTTAGCTTAGCGAAATCTGATAATTGAGCAGGCAGACGGCTAATGAAGTAAGTCATTGATGAAGGAAAGAGAGCAAATGGTTACAATATCTGAAACAATCAGCAGAATTGACGAAAGTGTTGGAGCACTCCTAGGCACGTGCAGGTGGAACATCACCTACACGTAACAGACTGTCCGCGACGACATTTTCATTATACAACGCTACCCGTTTCTGCACAGGCAAAGCGCCTGTGCCACGGATAAAGTGGGTGTAACAGGGCATCGCCGAGATCTCAGACTGTTCAGCTTTACGTAGAAGGATATTCAGCCTATTTCTGACCTAGGCAATGGAAAGGACTGTTCGAGTACTAACTATGCGGATTGCTTTTCTGGTAATATCCGGGTTGCTTCCGGTTGATTAGGGTTTGGTGTTTAGAATTCAGTAAAAAACGAAGCATAGCGCATGTGTAGGAAGAAAAAGCCTCGCATGCGCTTTTTAATTTCCCCTATAAAAGAAGACGGCAGACGGACCATTATCGTGAACCTTGCCGCTGCTTGAGATAGGGGGAAAAGAACAGGATGCTTGATTATAAAAAGATGTATTTTCAACTTGCAGCTAAAGTCGCTGATGCCATGGATATCCTTTCAAAGGCTCAGCAGGAGGGAGAAGCGGAATTCATGACTGAAGAGCAGTCTCTCGGTATGAAAGTCATCGCAATAAAAGAGGAAGACAGTCCATCAGAATAAAGAGGAGCCGCACATGGTTATGTGTAGCTTTAGCGGTAAAACAAATGCCAGTCCCAAATACGAAGGCGCCTTCGTATTTGGGACTGGCTTGTATTTCGAGAGGAAGGATTTCAGTTGCTTACAAATTGTAAGCAACTGAATTGAAAGCTGCAGATGGAAAACGTTATAATGCGGATGTGGCAAATACAGAGGAACTTTTGCGCATTATACAGTCTATTCCGTCGCTGAAAGCTGAACCATTCAAAATGTGGCTTGCTCAGGTTGGACGCGAGAGGATTAACCAGCGATTACAGGCAATTCAAGTACCCTTCCTCTTCTTCCCAATCTCTGATGTATTCCCAAGATAATCAGGCTTGATATTCACTTCCGGCTCGTACTTGTACCCGTTGATCATGGAGGAGACGGTGATAGCTACGTTTATTGAATTCGTTTCAATAGTCTCAATAATAAAGGCCTTTGCTTAATACCTTATAGATCTGCATTATTGTTGTAAATTATTCGCCATCCATGGCGATTAGCCGATTAGCCAAGAGGACTCCTACAAGCTTCTGAGTGCGTCAATGGGGTTTAATCGACTTGCCTTTCTGGCCGGCAGATATCCGAAGACGATACCGACAAGGGCAGAGAACCCTACGGCAAGGGCAATGGTCGATGGGGATATTGAAAAGCCCACGCCGATCAGTTTTGTAGCAAGATAGGCAACTAGACTACCTAGGATCAGGCCGATTAGACCGCCAAACACCGAAAGGAAAATGGCTTCAACAATAAATTGAACTTGGATCGTATTGGGAGTTGCCCCTAAAGCCTTGCGCAGACCAATTTCTGTTGTCCGTTCTGTTATAGATACAAGCATCATATTCATAATACCGATCCCACCGACAACCAGCGATATTGCGGCAATCCCCGCCAGAAGCAGAGACATCATGGACATCATGGATTGGAAGGAGGCGATCATTTCGCCCATATTAAAGATGTTGTAGGCATTGTCCTTGTAGTTAAAGGCCTGATTCAATACCCCTTTAATGTCAGTTACTGTAGCGTCAGCTGCTTGAGTATCGACTAAAAACACATCGAGGCTCGTTATACTTTTTACGCCCAAGCTACGCAGGGCAGTTGTGTAAGGGATAATCACTGAATCATTATTTGAGCCCATGCTGAATTGGCTCGATGGGGCAAGTGTGCCGATCACTGTATAGGTAGTGCCGTTAATCGTTAGGTTCTTGCCCACCGGGTTAACACCGTAAAAAAGTTCATGGACAATATTGCTGCCGATCACAGCCACTTGATTTTTGTTTTCTAAGTCAAGAATAGTGATCGCTCGACCCGATTTTAGTAAACTCGCATCCGTTTTAAAGAAAACTTCATTCTTGCCCTGTACCGTCGTATCTTCAAGGACCTTGTTGTTATAGATAATCCCGGTTTTCCCCGCAACGGTTGGCGAAACTCCACTGGTATTGCTTATTTGGGCAATGCTCTGCAAGTCGCTTTGGCTAAGGCCTTGTTTGAGAGGGGTGCCCAGGGCGGTAATTGTGATTTTATTGACGCCCAGGGTATTGACTTGATTGCTGATACTGTTGGAGGCTCCCTGAACGATTGTAATCAAGGCGATAATGGAGGCGACCCCGATGACAATACCCAGCATGGTTAGGAATGAACGCAGTTTGTTGTTGACAATATTAGACCAAGACATTTTAATGCTTTCCAATAGCATCCTTTCACACCCCTTGCTCGGTTAGATACCCATCGAGAATATGAAGAATGCGCTTGGCGTGATGAGCAATATTAGTATCATGGGTAATCATAATAATTGTTTTCCCATCATGATTTAACTCTTCGAAAAGCTCCATGACCTGAGCCCCAGTTTTTTGATCCAAGGCACCGGTCGGTTCATCGGCAAGAATAATGGAGGGTTCCGTAACGAGTGCACGGGCAATGGCGACACGTTGCTGTTGTCCGCCGGAAAGTTGAACCGGCAGGTTGCGCATTTTATCAGATAGTCCTACCCGCTCAAGCATCGTTTTAGCTCGCTCTTTCCGTTCAGAGGGGGATGCGCCCGAATAAATTAAGGGGAGTTCTACATTTTGCAGGGCGTTCATTCTTTGCAAGAGTTGGAAGTTCTGAAAGACAAAACCGATTTCTTTGTTGCGTACTTTGGCCAGCTCAACCTCATCTAAATCTTCAATATCATGATTCGTAAGCAGATATTTTCCTGAGGTCGGGACATCAAGACAACCGATAATATTCATCATGGTCGATTTGCCTGAACCTGATGGACCAAGGAGTGCGACAAATTCACTTTGCTGAATCGATAGATTCACATTATGCAGAACCTCGATCTCTTCATCACTCATATAGTAGCTCTTACAAATATTTTGCATGGATAGGATTTCATCGTTCAACACGAGATCGACCTCCACTCTCACCATCAGCGAACCCGGTAATGGGTGCTGGGGTAGCCTTGGGATAGAGAATGGTTTCTTCGCTGGCAACGCCGTCCTTAATTTCCACGATGGTGCCATCATTGATGCCGGTCGCGATTTCTGTTTTGACCGCTGCACCTGTGGCATCCTTTTTAAGAATAAAGGGCTTGTTCTGATCGTCAAATTGAATAGCTGCCATGGGCAGGGTGACAACTCCGGTAGCCTGGTTATTCAAAAGCTTGACCTCTGCTGTCATGCCAATTTTGAGGTTAGCATCCTTGGCCAAATCAACGGTCGCTGTAAAAAATGTTACGCCATTGGCAATTTGACCTTCTTTAGACAGGCTACTGATTTTGCCTTTGATTTCTTTATTGATGGCATCTATTCTAACGGTTGCATCCTTATTGACAGTTACAGAAGCAAGGTCGTATTCATCTACTTTGACTTTGGTTTCGAGGTTATTAAAATCAACGATATCTAATAGTTTCGTAGCTGGCATGATCTGGGCGTCTTCCTCGGCAGCCAGATTGATGACTTCCCCGGCGATTTTTGCTTTAAGCGTTTCACCTGTGGTCGTTTTGATTAGGATATCCCCGACCTTGACCCCATCTCCCTCACTCACGTTAATCTGAGAAAGCTGCATCATCTTATCCGCTGTAACCGTTTGGCGGTTTTTAGTGTCCACATTTCCTGTGAAGGAATAATAGGTTGTAATATCCCCCGTTTTAGCTAGGGTACTTTCATAAGGTAATTGTGTTGGCCGCATAAAATAGACTGAAATTACGGCTATAGCAATAACTATTATTCCGGCAGTAACCCATTTTAGCTTCTGTGATCTCTTTTTGGCACCCATTGCAATTACCCCCATAGTTTTTGTAGGTAGATTTTATTTTAATAAACTTAGATTAACCTGATTCAGCGTCAAGTATTAGCTTGACCTCATTATCTATATAATATTGTGTCCTCTATAAAAGCTTGATTTTCTGAAGTTCTAAAAATAGAGACAAGTAGTAAGCATTAAATATAAGGATTTAACGAAAATTTAATGTTTTGTAAATAGGAGCTTAACTTTTCCTTGCTAGAATTGGGTAGCAAAGGTGATAAAGAGCATACTTTTTTGAGGAGGCCGGTTATGAGCTTAAAAGTATTGGTCATTTCGGCGGCGTTTGGAGCAGGACATATCAAAGCTGCAGAGGCTGTGATCGAAGGTTTTTTGGAGAAGAAGCCGGAAGCCGAGGTTATTCATATCGATTTTGGCGAATTTATCAATAGACCTTTGAATTCAACCCTGAAAACCACCTATATCGATATGATAAAATACACCCCCAAGCTCTGGGGAAAGTTCTACTATAAGACCGCTGATATTTCAGCCGATTCCTTGTTTCAACGCTTCCTCAATGGCATTGGAAGCCGCCAATTCCTGAAATATATTCATTCCCTGCAGCCTGATCTCATCGTTTGCACCTATCCGGTCATCGCCGGTGTTCTTTCCCAGCTAAAGAAAGAGAGACGGCTTCATGTCCCCTTGGCTACGGTGGTGACGGATTATGGCATTCATAGTCAATGGGTGCATCAGGACGTTGATTTATATCTGGTGGGTTCAGAAGAAGTGCTCGAAGCGTTAGTCAGTCGCGGTATCCATCGGGATCGCATTAAAAACACAGGAATTCCGGTAAGTATGAGATTTGAGCGGCAGCTGGATCGCCAAGCCCTCATGAACCAGTTCGGTCTGAAGGAACAGATCCCCACAGTTTTGATTATGGGCGGAGCTTATGGAGTTATGGGCGGTGCGACAAGCATCTGTCAGATGCTCGCAGAAAGGGAAGATCCTGTCCAGCTAATCATTGTTTGCGGAAAAGATAAGCAGCTCTATCGTTCTCTTAAGCTTTTGACCTCGACCTCCAAGCATCAAGTGCTACTTTTTGGCTTCGTACGCAACGTAGAGGAGCTTATGACGGTGTCAGATCTTGTGATTACCAAAACCGGGGGTTTAACAGTCACAGAAGCCTTGACAAAGCATCTGCCCATCGTCACCTATAAACCCATACCGGGTCAAGAAAAGGAAAATGCCGAGTTTTTATTGAAGAAGGGTGCCGGGCGCATCGCCTATACCGAGGATCAGCTCAACCGAACCATCAATATCCTTTTAGAGAATTCAGAGGTAAGGGAAGGGATGCGAATCGCTGCCTCAAAGGTATTACCCGGTCGTGCAGCAGTGCGTGTAGTGGAGCACATCTTAGAGCTCTATAACCCAGTGGGCGGTCAGCATAATAAGCAAGTGAGTTAACTCTAAGGCGGAGCACACTAGACTTTACTAATAAACTAGACCCTATTATCACACTAGACCCTATCAGCAAAAAAGACTTTATCTTTGAACCTAGTTCTTTTATAATTTTTAGGTTTTTGTTTGTTGATTAGTATATACTCTTATCGGTAAATACTCTTATCAGTAAATTCACCAGAAATTTTTTTAGAATACATTGCTGGAATACATAATTTCCTTGACATTTACTGTCACGTTTTATAAAATACCAATATGAGTCTTTATGCTGTTATTTATGCCTGAGCCCCATAAATCTGCGTAACTGCCTAGTGCCTGAGCCCCACGAAGCAGATCGGACTGAAATACGGAATTGATGGAGGGAATATCATGTCCACGTTCTTTGCGAAAGCGAATGCGGTGGAGCGTAAATGGTATGTCATTGACGCTGCAGATCTCTCTTTGGGTCGTTTAGCTACTGAAGCTGCTCGCATCCTAAGAGGTAAACATAAACCAACCTTTACCCCTAATGTTGATACTGGAGATCATGTGATCATCATCAACGCGGATAAAGTTGTTTTAACCGGTAAGAAATTAGACCAAAAAATGTATCGCCGTCACTCCGGCTATCCTGGTGGTTTGAGAGAAACCCCTTACAGAAAGCTAATGCAAAACATGCCTGAAAGAGCTGTTGAGCATGCCGTAAAAGGAATGCTTCCTCATAATAAGCTGGGTGCTCAGATGTATACGAAGCTAAAAGTATATCGTAACGAAAATCATCCGCATCAAGCGCAAAAACCCGAAGTTTGGACTATTCAATAATACGGGAAGGAGGAAGATTAAATCATGGCTGCACAATTACAATATCAAGGTACAGGACGCCGTAAAAATGCGGTAGCTCGTGTTCGTCTAATTCCTGGAGAAGGAAAAATTATCGTTAACAAAAGAGAACTTGCTGAATACTTCGGTAAGAAAACTTTGGAAATGATCGTTCAACAACCGTTCGGAATAACCGATACAGTTGGCAAATATGATGTCATCGCTCTCGCTCATGGAGGCGGTACCACAGGACAGGCAGGTGCTCTGCGTCACGGAATTGCTCGTGCTCTTCTGAAAGCAGATATCAGCTTGCGCCCAGCTCTGAAGCGTGCAGGGTTCCTCACCCGTGACCCACGTATGAAAGAGCGTCGTAAATACGGCTTGAAGAAAGCTCGTAAAGCGCCACAATTCTCAAAACGTTAATATTTCGAAGATATTGGAACCCTCAAGCCTATACGGTTTGGGGGTTTCTTTTGCGAACACTACAAAACTGGGGTGGATTCTCCGATTACAAAACAATCCGAGAGGGAATCGACCTCCACTTGGCATGCCCGTATAAAGGATAGGTTATGAAAACGAATAAATCAAACTGCGTTTGGGTTACAAAAGCTGCATTTGGTTTTCAAAGCAGGCATTTCGAATACAAAAACTGCGTTTCGTTTACAAATATTCAGTTGTCGGTTACAAAGACTGCATCTGAGTTTACAAAATGGCTTCTCACCTTTCAATTAAGGTTTTGAGCTTGGTGTCCATACTAGAAAGCTAAATTTATTAATGAATATCGTTAATAAATTATTGACATTCGAATAGTATGCTATATACTGTAAAAAAGG
>NZ_JBBWUA010000016.1:0-70174 GCF_038181555.1 Desulfitobacterium sp. THU1
TCTATCCTATTCATTTTCTCCCCCATAAAGCTATGATTCTTGTTTAATTCAAAATTCATCATAGCTCATCATGGGGAAGCTTGGGAGAAAAGTGTTCATTTTTATTTAACGAAATCTGTTAACTTTATTTTACCGTTTACACTATTCTCATTAAAATATTTCTGGATGACTACTTGACCCCTCGCTACTTCGATGTAGGGGCCTTGCTGAGTCTTGGGGGAAGCTATCTTCTCTTAGTTTTTATAGGTTCCTTACTTCAGTATCAACAATTAGTGCGCTTTAATCAGATTGCATTGGTTGCTATCCAACAGATTCGCGTGGATATCTTTGGCAAGGTTCAGTATCTGATGATGAGCGTCTTCGATCGAACTCCGGCCGGTGCCTTAGTTTCACGAATAACCAATGATACAGAGGCCATTAAAGAGCTCTATATCGGAGTTTTATCTACCTACGTTCAAAATATAGTGTTTTTATTAGGAATTTTCATTGCTATGTTCAGTCTGGATGTTCGACTTGCCACGTTTTGTTTGCTGCTTCTACCGATTATTGTTGTGCTCATGCAAATTTACCGTAAGGTGAGCTCAAAGATCTATCGATATTCGCGAGCAGAGCTCAGTCGTCTTAATGCCATGCTCAATGAATCCATACAAGGAATGAG
Organism: Desulfitobacterium sp. THU1; assembly: GCF_038181555.1. Lineage (NCBI taxonomy): Bacteria > Bacillati > Bacillota > Clostridia > Eubacteriales > Desulfitobacteriaceae > Desulfitobacterium > Desulfitobacterium sp. THU1. Next base: position 659 of record NZ_JBBWUA010000016.1, read on the forward strand.
CATTATTCAAGTCCTGCGACAGGAAAAGCATTTTCAGAAGAAGTTCTCCGGTATTAATGATAATTATTATCGAGCAGCAATAGCCAATATAAAATTGGAAGGCACGCTCATGCGCCCGGCGGTTGATTTGCTTTACACCCTAGCCTTGGTCCTAGTCCTAGGATTTTTTGGATTGGAATCAATCATCGGGCCAGTAGAGGTAGGTGTTCTTTATGCGTTCATTAATTACCTGGATCGTTTTATTGAGCCCGTCAATATGATCTTAATGCGGCTCTCGCAACTTCAGCAAGCCGTTATTGCTGCCGAAAGAGTATTTGAGGTCCTTGATGATGAACGTACTACCAAGACTCATGGGCAAGAGATCGCCCATGATGCACAAAGTTGTCCTGCTCGTACTATTGAGCAGGGTGAGATTGAGTTTCGCAATGTGAGCTTTTCCTATGATGGAGTTACTGAAGTATTGAAAAATATCTCCTTCACCGTTCATCCGGGGGAGACTGTCGCCCTAGTTGGCCATACAGGGAGTGGAAAAAGCACGATTTCCAATCTCTTAATGAAGTTTTATCCGATTAATCAGGGAGAGATTACGATTGATGGCACTCCACTTGGGGACTTTTCACAGGATGAAGTACGGTCCCAGATCGGTCTCGTCGCCCAGGACCCATTTTTGTTCGTGGGAAATATCGCTCAAAACATCCATCTCAATCGACCGCAGCTCACCGAGCAAGAAGTAAAAGCTGCAGCGGAGTTTGTAGAAGCCGATAAATTCATTGCCAAACTTGGCAAGGGGTATCAAGAGAAAGTAAGCGAAAGAGGTTCCACACTTTCCAGTGGTCAACGTCAACTTATTTGCTTTGCCCGCACGATGGCCGGTCAACCTAAAATTCTCATCCTCGATGAAGCCACAGCAAGTGTAGATACTGAAACAGAGGAGGCCATTCAAAAGGCCTTAGAAAAAATGCGCCAGGGGAGGAGTACCATAGCCATTGCCCATCGACTTTCCACTATCCAAGATGCTGATCTTATTCTAGTCCTTCACCAAGGGCAAATAGTTGAGCGAGGCACTCATTACGAACTTCTCGCTCAAAAAGGACTGTATTATAAAATGTTTATACTTCAACAAGGCGTTTCCCAGAAGATTAATCCTCAAGACGATGAGAAGAGTGTTTAGTGATGATCGCGGCCCCCAAGAGGGTGAGCATGACAATAATCTCAAATACTTGCTTGCTTTTTCCTAAATTCATGATCAAGCGATACATGTCGGGCAGCTCTTCCTTGATGGCTTGAATCTTTTCCGGAAAGGTTGAATAGAGTCTGGTGAAATCCTGATAACTTTGACAGAGAAATTCGTTTTTTCTCTGAATAAGCTGATCAGTTTTTGGGGTGCGGGTAAAGGGTTGTGTCGAACGGGGTGAACTAAAGTTGAAATATACTGTGTTGTTGTGAACCCGATAATCCTTTCCTGTATATCCTGCTTTTTTCATACCCTCGAGAAAAGCATCCCGCATGGCAAAAGCCTCAAAAGTGATGTGAATTTCCATCGTTAGTTCTGAGGGCTCCGAAAACTCTCCTAACCTAAAACCGGTTAACCACCAATGACGGTCTTCACGAGTAAAAAGAATGCGATTTCCTTTTTTGATGGTAAAGCCCATCTGAAGACACTCGCTATCACTGGCGGCTTGATAATAGGTTCCTTTAAAAACTCTTGGCAGCTCTAATTCTACCCCATTAGTGTAGATGCCAATTTCTGCACCGGTAACCAAGTCGTATTGACCTTTCCACAAGCCAATCATCCACTTTTTATTGTTATAAGAAAAATAGATGGGCTCACAATCAATGATCATACCCATAGGGGCAGCCGCTTCGTCGTAGAGTCGACAATAGCCGATGCTTCTTTGCCATGGATCCATCGTGGATACAAAAATATCCTGACTTGCATCATAGGCATAGCCTGCGATTGCTAAAGCCTTATCCAGTTCAGCATCTCCCGTCCCCAGAGATAAAACGGTTAAATCAGCCATGCAAATCCCCCTCCAGTACATAGTATTGAGTTGCTGCATAGAATGGTGCATAAATTACTTAATTAGTGGTACTGGAGGGAAAGGAATTGAAAAAAGATTGCCATTTCTATGCACTTTTGGCATTGAGCAGAGCATGTGGGTTTAAGAAAAAAAGCTCAAACATAATTGCCTACGCTTCACAGTTTGTTGATGACGCGAAGATAAATCTTATACTTTTCCAAAATGTCGCGCAGAATGAGGCTCTGGATGCAGTGGAAAATACGCCGGCTTTTTTCAATATTGCTACCTGTCATTCCTATTTTCGCATCGATACTTTTAATTATGAAGCTATGGTCAATAATACATCTGCCTTTCATTTTGTACCCGGCTGTCAGGGAAAGCATTTTACCAAGAAATTACGTTGCAAAGAAGAGTCACCTGTCATTCTCGCTCTACTCAATGAGGCTTGCCAAGAAGATAATTTGGTTAAGCTTGGCATGGTAATGCATCCTTATGCCGATACATTTGCCCATCAAGGGTTTAGTGGTATGTTGAGCAAGGTAAATGCAATCAACAACTGTCAAATTGAATCTGAACTGTCCTTGCCATGGATTGAGAGCTTTCCCGATTATCTTAAAGATTTTGGAAAGGAGAAATTCGAAAGGTACTTCGATAAGGTCATGCCTGCCTATGGTCATGCCCAAGCTTTGGATTTCCCAGATCTTCCTTATTTAGTATGGTCTTATGAGTATGATCACAGTGATGATTTTAAAGGTTCTTATCAGAGAGTAGAAGTGGATAATCGGGATAGGTACCGAAGGGCATTCCTCAAGATTAAAGAGCAGCTCGAACGATATCTAGCCTTGTATCCACACCATCAGGACCCTACTGTAAGGTTTACACAATTTGAGCTTCTTTGGGAGGCCTTGCTTTATAAAGGCCATGATCAAGTAAGGATTAAGAATTGGCAAAAATTGATGATCAAACTAGGTTTATTTGATAAAGAGGATGAAGCCTTATGGACTTACGAAGAGGATGCCTGGTTGAAGCAAGCCTTTGTCAATTATAACTATAAGAAATTTGACAATAGAAGAGTTGAGGGAGCGATCTGTGCAAAACATTTCGAAAGCACACCTTGGTATCACTTTGTTCTCGCTACAAAGTGGTATAAGAAAAAGTTCCATCATTACTGCAAAGAATTTCAGCTTTTCTTCCCAACCTAAGATGGACGTTGTGAGCTCACATAATCCACCATAGCTTGATTAAGGGGAGAGAATTCAGTGCTGATCTCAGGCGCCTCTAGCCATTGACTCGCAGGGGAAGCGGATGAAAAGAAATCAACAAAGTCTTGAAAATGTTCTCCGGAATAGGCGTCACGAAATCCATGTAAATTAAAATGGGCAACAAAGTTGCAATTTAGATTTAGATGATAATAAAGATCTTTATTAATTAAATCCGGATTTTGCTTATTAATAACTTTCTTGAAATTATTAAGCACCTTTTGTTGCTGTTCGTCCGTCATTCTAAACATATATTTCCTCCTTAATGTTAGAGAGCACCTTTTTCGGTTGCCAGCATTCTCTATACTTTCTATCCTCTATCCTTAATTTAACCCAATTCCTGTGAAATATGATCAATAAAGACCTGCCGCTAAACCTTTGCGGCAGGTCTTTATTGAAATGGACAAGAATTAGCAGAAAGATTCTCGATATCTAGAGAAATATAGGCTCAAGGGTTAAGATATCTGTGATCGGGATTCTTAGGGATCACGATCCATGCTATTATGTAGGCAAAAAATCCCATGCCTGCCCCAAAAATAGCAACTACTGTAGCTAAGCGAATGAGGGTCGGATCCACGTCAAAGTATTCGCCTATCCCTCCACAAACCCCAGCCAGCATCTTTTCTCTACCGGATCGATAGAGTCGCTTATTCATATCGATACTCCCCCCTTACTGATAAAACATTTCCTATAACTATGGTACGTTGTCGTGAACTGAAAAGTTTCAGTTTTTATAAGGGAATTTTCCTGAAAGAAATTGGTAAGGAAACTATACATATTTTTATTCACTCGGTAAACAATAAACCTAGATTTAAGGAGGTGTCTTGATGCAAATTCAACTAAGTCAAAAAGAAAGTATGTTACTCCAAGACTTAAAGAGTCATGAGGAACTTTGTATTGAAAAATACACTAAGTATGCTAACGAAGCACAGTGCTCTAATCTTAAGCAAATTTTTCAAAAGCATGGTTCGCATGAGCAACAACATTATAATACGATAAACCAGATCATAGCCGGTCAGGTACCAGCCATGAATCAAGGTCAATCCCAACAGCAAGGGCAAGGTATGCAAGCACAAGCAAGTGGGATGCAGGGAATGTCCGGTATGCAAGGTCAGGGGAGCAAAAACTACAATAAAAATGACTTTACAATAGTTAATGATATGCTTTCCACGGAAAAATATATCTCAGGAACCTACGACACGTGTATCTTCGAGTTCCAAGATAAAAATGTTCGTCAAGCTCTTAATCATATTCAGAAAGAGGAGCAGGAACATGGAGAAGAGCTCTTCAATTATATGAAGTCTCATGGAATGTATAATGTACAATAAGTAAAGAGCACACTTAAAGCCAACAACCTCAATTTGAAGTTGTTGGCTTTTTAATTTCATTTTTATATTCTAAATTGGAAATGACTTTGTTATAATGGTAACCATGCAAACGGCTTTAGAATAGGAGTTGAAACCATTGGAACAATTTCTGGAAATCTTTGTTGCCTTTTTTCGGGCTAGTAATTTAGCCTTTGGTGGTGGTCCTGCCATCATCCCACTCGTCCAAGCCGAGGTCCTTAATCACGGCTGGATGACCATAGAGCAGTTTTCCGAAGGTCTAGCCATTGTCACTTCTTTACCGGGACCCATTGCTACCCTTTTATCTGGTTTTGTGGGCTATAATGTCGGTGGGTGGTTGGGAGTATTAGCCGCTTTGCTCGGTACCTTGGCTTTAACCTCAATTTTAGTTATTGTCTTGACCGATTTCTTAATGAAGAATAGCGAATCGCCTGTCCTCAAAGGCGCGTTAACAGGGGTGCGTCCCTTGGTGACTGTTCTTGTTGCCAAGACAGCCTTTGATATGGGTTCATCTGCTTTTTCCAGCCTCTGGAGTTGGGTTATTGCCGGATTGGCGATGATTTGTCTGTATAAGTTTAAGCTCCATCCCGGTATCGTTATTATTCTATCGATGGTGTTTGGCATCATCGTTTTGCGTTAATACCATGAACTTGGAGGTGATGTGTAATGTATAAAAAGCTATGGGAGGTATTTATTGGCTGCGCCCGAGCCACAAACTTAGGTTTTGGTGGTGGACCTGCTATGATACCCTTGATCCAACGGGAAGCCGTGACACGTTATAAATGGTTGACAGATGAAGAGTTTGCCGATGCCTTGGCTATCGGTAACTCATTACCGGGACCCATTGCCACGAAGTTAGCTAGTTATATGGGTTATCGGGTTGCCGGTTGGCCCGGCGCACTCGCAGGATTATTGGGGACACTCTTATCTACCTTTGTAATTGTAATATTAGGTGATTTACTTATTCGTTATTCACATACAGCTGCTCTGAATGCAGCGTTGACGGCTGTTCGTCCTGTGGTCGTTATTTTAATAGCCCAATCTGCCTATGATTTAGGCAAAAAAGCTTTCCCGAAAAAGTATCGAAGCACTTGGGGAATTGCGGTTGTAGCTTTGGGGATAATATTTATGACCAGCGTTCACCCTGGAATCTTGGTGGTATGCGCAATGACCTTTGGTTATTTTGCCTATGGTAGAAAGAAGAGTTAGTTAAAAAAAGCAACTTCGCATTGAAGTTGCTTTTTTTGTCATACTAATGAATGAAATGGATAAGTCAGCAAAAGGTGGGGTATAGTTGATTCATTTTTTTATCGGGTTTGCACTGATTGCCTTTTTCTTGGCTCTCGTGATTATCTACTTAGAGAAGGAGAACCCTGAAAACACTACATCATGGCTGTCCTTTCTTGGGATGCTTACTATTTTGGGATTCGTCTTGTACACTATTTTCGGTTGTACGCCCATTAAAAATCGGCTTTTTCGTAGGAAACATATCCCTGGGGATCGATTGCCCCGACTTACCCTTCACCAGGAAGAATCCCTTAACCAAGACCCTATCTTTTTCCAAGAATCTTTATTAGGCAAACATCTTTCACGGGCCGTGCTTAAAGGCAGCTGTGCACCTCTATCAGGCAACAATTCCGCCCAAATTTTAATTAATGGACAAGGAAAATTTGAGGCTTTGATTAAGGACTTAGAATGTGCTCAAGATCATATTCATATGGAGTACTATATCTATCATAATGATGAAATAGGTGGAACTATCCAGAAAATCTTGATAAGCAAAGCTCGTGCCGGAATAAGGGTTCGTTTGATTCTAGACGGTTTAGGGAGTAAAAGCCTTCCTAAGCCCTTTGTCAAGGAACTAAGAACAGCCGGAATTGAATTTGCGTGGTTTTTACCACTACGCTTTCCCCAGCTATTTGCTACCTTGAATTACCGAAACCATCGCAAACTTGTTGTCATTGATGGGAAGATAGGATATTTAGGGGGAATCAATATCGGTGATGAATATTTATCGCTCAGCCCTAAGTATGGTTTTTGGCGCGATACCCATCTGCGTTTAGAAGGGAATAGTGTGCAAACCATTCAGGAAACTTTTTTGAACGATTGGTACTTTACCACAGATAAAATAGTCGAGGAAAAGCGATATTTTCCTGAATATGAGCCCTGCGGCGACCTTCTTACCCAAATTGTCGGTGGGGGACCCGATTCAAAACATGAGTCGGTGAAAGCTCTTTTCTATACGATTCTTAGTGCAGCCCAAACTGAAATCTTTATAACAACACCTTATTTCATTCCAGATGAGAGTATGGTCATGGCTTTAAAATCTGCAGCTTTAAAGGGGATTTCAGTGAAAATCCTTTTACAAGGAAAGCCGGACCATAAATTACCTTACTTGGCATCGGCTTCGTATTATCGTGATTTAGTTGAGGTTGGGGTGGAAATTTATCGCTATCAGAAAGGAATCTTACATAGTAAGGTCATTACTATTGATCAAGAGATTTCGATCATAGGTTCAGCTAACTTTGATATACGCAGTTTTCAACTTGACTTTGAATTAAGTGCAGTAATCTATAATGCCAAATTCACGAGAAAATTAGTTAGTGAACAGCAAGAGGATCTTAAGGATAGTATTCAAGTGACTAAAGAAGATATAGAACAAAGAACAAGGCGATATTCATTTCAAATAGCATTGGCTCGTCTTCTTTCCCCACTCTTATAGCCAGTATTCTGCCTTATGGCAGGATTTTTTTATTTGATGAGGAATAGAATCAGAGATATCGTCAGATATTTAGTCTCTATATCGTCAAATTAGTCAGAATGAGAGAGGAGGCTCCTCATAGTGCAAACGGATTCCTTTGATGCGATTTATGAAGAACTTTTTCCGGTTCTATACCGTTTTGTGCGTATGCGGGTTCCGCAGAGTGATGTTGAGGATGTAACTGCGGAGGTTTTAACTAAAGTCTGGAGAGCGTTAGCGAATTTTGAAGGCAAAAGCTCTTTAAAATCCTGGGCTCTGAAAATTGCTTATCACCATATTGCTGATTTCTACCGAACCCGCAAGGGAAAAGGGATGCAGATTGTATCTTTGAGTGATGAAATTAAAGCCACGACGGCAACAGAGGATCATAGTGATCATTTATTAACTGTTCTCAGTGTAGGTGATACCCTTGCAAAGTTATCTGAACCTCAAGTAGCGGTAATCCAACTCCGTCTTATCGAAGGGTTCAGCGCAATCGAGGTTGCCCAGATACTTGGCATAACTCAGCAAGCCGTTGACAGTCTCCTGTATCGAGCAAAGAAGAGCTTCCGAAAGTATTACGAGATGGAGAACGCAGGGGGTGTTCGATGATGAATAAGGATCCATATACCCTTTGGGAACAGGAGGGTGACTTAGAACGCATGAAGCTTTTCTTTCGTGAAGTTAGCCCTGACTCGGAACAAAAGGATCGAATCAAAAAATTGGCTCTTGAGAAGATCCGCGAAGAAGATCTTAAAGCAGCAAATGGCGAATCCTCAGGTACGGTTTTTATTCCTGAAGTGCCTTTAAAGGAGAGCTTACAAGAGAAAGCCCAGCGTAAACTGAAATCATTCTGGTGGCGTTGGCAGTGGAAGCTGGCAGTACCTGCTGTTATAGTGCTCATGATAGCTTTTGTTGGCATCGGCATGGAGGGTATGAAAGATTCACCTTGGGGAGTGGAGAAAAATACTGCCTTGAGTGAAGCAAGGGAGCAATCCAGTGCCCAGAATTCAATGGCGAATGATAGTGTTGGTATAGCAGAGGCTCCTCCGGAGCTTGGAAATAGAACCATGGTAGGATCGGGTGACTTCTCTGCAGGTCTTGCCAAAGAGGGTGTTTCGACAATGCCCAGTACCGCTAATACAGGGGCAATAAGTGGGGAAATGGCTCCCATTATGCCTATTCCGGAGCCTCAGATTCCGCCTGCAGACGATAGCTTACCGAAGAAGATCACCTATAATATGAATGCTACCCTGCAAGTCGAGGATGTTTCCCAATCCCTTGCCACGGTAACCCAAGAGATTTTAGGCTTAGGCGGGTATGTTGTAGAATCCTCACAGAGCAATCAACAGAAGGAAAGCACAGCATATGCAACCTTTAATATTCCTTCCCCACAGCTGGAAGGTTTCCAAGGTCGACTCGCTGAGCTAGGCAAGGTATTAAACCAATCCACAAATGCTTACGATGTCACTAACCAGTACTATGATACCCAGTCAAGACTTAAGAACCTGATAGCTCAAGAAACGCGCTATTTAGAAATTTTAAACGAAGCAAAGACGGTGGAGGATATTTTGCATATCGAGAGCTATTTAAGCAATACTCGGATGCAGATTGAACAACTCCAAGGGCAAATTAAGCTTTGGGATCATCAGGTTGCCTATTCTACGGTGAGCATCTACTTCCAGACCACTCCCAACCCCGTCAGTGTGGATGAGCCTTGGCGGCCTGTTTCTTGGGAAAATACTTGGCAAGCAGCAAAGGATGCCGTCCTTAAGACGATTAGTTCCACTTGGAACGGTATCAATTATCTTTTCGTGGGGATAGCCTATGCTCTGCCCTATCTGCTTCTAGTTGGTGGCATCTATGGGGCTTATCGTTTGATTAGAGTAAGTCGACAGCCCAAAAAATAACAAGAAAACCGCTCTATATTCAAGGAAAAAGATTTTTTAAGTTAAGAATAAGGCTTTAGAGCTAACAAACAGGAGTAGAGCTTGTGACTTTAATTCACAAGCTCTATTTATTGTCATATCGATTCATTACTTTGAGTGTTGAAGCGCAATGAACATCCAAAGACAAGTTTTCAATCAGAGTCTAGTTCATGTTAATATAGTATTATCGAAACAGATAGAGATGCTATGGTCTTAGGATCTTAAAATCTGAATTGGACTCGGTAACAAGCACATAATAGTATTCAGGTTAAATATTAAAATGAGGATTTGGGGAAAACTGAAATCGTTCAAATTATTCTAGGGAGGGTATGAATTTGCAAAAATGGAAACTTGCGAAAAGAATTGGTAAGTTTCTCGGGATTGCTTTGGGTGCAGTTATTGCTGCCTATAGTGTTCAAGGCTTCATTGTCCAAGCGGGACTAGGCGGTGGCGGAATCGGAGGTATAGCGTTACTCTTGTTTTATACCCTCGGATTTCCAATCGGGATTGTGAACTTCATTCTCAATATTCCGCTATTTGCACTGGGATGGAAGGAAGTTAATCGAAATTTTGTAGCGAAAACATTTTTTGGAATAATTGTATACTCCTTAGCCCTTGATTTCTTTAAAGGAATACAGCCATTACAGCTAAATGATGTCTTTTTAGGAGCTCTCTATGGTGGAGTTCTTGGGGGAGTAGGTTCAGGTTTTGTGTTTCGTTTAGGTGGTAGCCTAGGAGGAACGGATATTATTGCGAAGATCATTCAGCGCCGCTTTGGTTGGGCCATGGGCACAACAATGCTGATGATTAATGCTTTGATTATTTTAGCTTCTTGGGCTATTCTCGGCCCCAAGATCGCCCTGTATACCTTGGTATCGATGTTTACCTACAGTAGAACAGTGGATGTAATCGCCAGTGGTCTCCCGGCAAAATCAGTAACCATTATTTCCAATCAATCAGATCAATTGATTCAGCGCATTCTTAGAGAATTAGGAAGAGGGGTTACCTTTCTTCATGGGCAAGGAGGATATTCCTCAGCAGAAAAGAATGTCATTATCTGCGTGGTCAATATCGCAGAACTTGGTCATTTAAAACGAATTGTGAGAGAAGAGGATCCCCATTCCTTTATCATTGTTCAGACAGCGTCAGAGGTAGTTGGGGAAGGCTTTGCGGTTGAATAGTGAGAAGATATTTTTCTAGTGATCGTGATCAAGAATTTGCCATTGATCGTTTGCCTTAACCATGGTCATATTCTGTGAAATATTTCGTCCATCTACTGTTGTGTAAGTTGCATCTATGACGGCTGTATTACGGTCCTTAAAGACGCAACTTGAAACATTCACTTTCTCTACATTAACACCATGGAAGGTTAAATCTTGATAAATAAGCTTCGCTGCTTGATCTGGGTTCAAATCACTTTTGGCAGTCGTTGGGGTTGTTGTCCCACATCCCACCAACAACATAGTCAAGAAAAGCATGAGAAAAACCAATCCCGTGATTTTTTTCGACGTTTTTTGCACATTTTCCACTCCTTGATTCATAATTATCTACTCCCATTGCATTAATATGATATTACTCAAGTAAATATTCACTCTTCTGGAGTCCAGGTGAGTGAGGAGAGAATGTAGCCCATGACTTTAAGTTGATCTTCATTAAAATGTGTAGCGCTAGTAAGGAAAGCAATTCTTATGATCTTTTGATTAGGTGTCTTTAACCAATATTCTTTTCCGGATATCTTTACAAATTCGCCAAAGGAGGCCCCCCAAATGGTTAAAACTCCTGGAAGGGTATTGATTTCAATATTATTAAGGGAGTATGTATAAAAATCAAAAGCACTCATTTCTTTGCTTTTTTGCAGGTAACCTTCCAAATCACGGAGTTGCCAAATCTGAATATACCCTCTGAGGGCATAGTATTCATCGTTGAGCGTAGCACTAAATTGTAACTGGTCACGATCTTCCATCCCGTTCTCAACTATCTGTGATGTGGAAGGTAATTGGATATGTAACTCCTGATTGAATTGATGAGGATTCATTTTAGGGAGCGTGGTGTCTGTAAATTGACTATGTTGAGGATAGAAGATAAGATAGGCAACAACCAATAGGATTCCCCAAAGAATTATTTTTTTCACATTATCCTCCACAAAGGTTTTAGTACATCATATTTTGACTCTTGGCTATTTATACAACTCTTTTGCTGTAAATCTCTGGCTAGTGATCGACTTGCGAAAGATAAAATTAACCTGCGGTAGATAAAATGAATAAACGGTGAGAGGAGTGCTATGGGTGAGTTTACGCTTTATTTTAGGTCGAGCGGGTACGGGAAAAAGCACACTATGTCTAGATGAAATTCGCAAAGAAATCCATGAAAATCCTCTCGGTTCACCCCTCATACTTTTGGTACCTGAGCAGGCTACCCACCAGATGGAAATGAGTCTTGCCCATGATCCTAAGGTTAAAGGAATCCTTCGCGCGCAAGTATTAAGCTTTCGACGATTGGGTTGGCGGGTTTTTGCAGAGGCAGGCGGTGGAGGGAAAGCTCTGATAGGGGAAGTAGGGAAAAGAATGCTCCTACGGCGCCTTCTCCTCAAGCATCGCTCCGAATTACGAATTTTCGCCCGTTCGGCTACCCGACCCGGGATGGCCGATTTATTGGCGCAGGCCATTGCTGAATTTAAAATCTACCGTGTCCTGCCAGATGATCTCAAGAGTATTCAGGACTCCGATGAGTTACTAATGCAAAAAACCCAAGAATTAGCGTTGCTCTATGAAGAGTTTAACCGGAGCTTAGGTTCGGAGCTAAGGGATCCTGATGATGAACTAAATAGTGTAGCAGAAAGGATTCCCTCGGCCCCCTTTCTACAAGGGGCTAAGATTTGGATTGATAGCTTTAAAGGATTTACTCCTCAAGAGCTTAATGTTATCCAATCCTTGCTAAGCAGTGCTTCCGAAATCACCATCTCTCTACCTCTTGATCCAGAATATATCAAGGAGGGAAATCCACATTTTAAGACTGGCGAAGAACTGTTTTATGGTCCTTGGCAAACCTATCTTTCCTTCGTAAACCTAGCGCGTGAAACCAAGACACAGTTCACGACGATCTCCCTAAGGGAAACTTATCGTTTTCAGCACTCGGGCCTAAAGCACCTCGAACAATACTATAGCCTTTATCCGACTCAATCCTTTAGACTTGGTAAAACGGATATTGCGGATACTTTGGGAATAAATATTCTCTCCGCTGCCAATAAAAGAGCGGAGGTTGAAGGCATTGCCCGCGAATTACGCCGGTTAGTTAGGGAAGAACATAAAAGATGGCGTGATTGTATCGTCATTTCCCGAGATTTGACAGGTTATCAGGATCTTATCGAGCAAGTGTTTAATGCTCATGATATTCCATTTTTCTTGGACCACAAACGTCCTGTGATCCATCATCCTCTCCTGGAATTGCTAGTGGCAGCTATCGAAACTGTTCAGACTGATTGGGCCTATGAACCCCTCTTTCGTTGTTTAAAGACGGATTTTTTTCCTTTGCCTAGAAATCAAATTGATCTTCTGGAAAACTATTGTCTGGCTTATGGAATCAAGGGAAGTGCCTGGAATAGCAATCGTCCTTGGAATTACTCTCATGGGTCTGAAAATAAGCAAGAAATTGAGTCGATCAATCACGCTCGTCAAATCATTTTCGATATACTTCAGCCTTTTAAGGAAAGACTACGCCCCGATCGTGAGGGAACGCAAAGTCCAGTCAATGTTGCTCAAGTGACGGTGGCTATCTATGAGCTCTTGATACGCTTGCAGGTTCCTGAGCATCTGCAAGGATGGGCAGAGGAAGCTCGTGAAAAGGGAGCGCTGGCTGAAGCACAGTTGCAAAATCAGATTTGGGATGCTGTTATGCAAGTGTTGGATGAGATGGTAGCAGGGTTAGGGGAGGAAATTCTAGAACTTCCCGACTTTTCCTTGATCCTCACTTCCGGCTTAGAGAATTTAAAACTAGGTTTAATTCCTCCCGGTCATGATCAGGTCTTAGTGGGTTCACTCGATCGATCCCGTAACCCGGAAACTGAGGTTCTCTTTTTAATGGGAGCCATTGACGGGATATTACCGGGAAAACCTTCGACTGAAGGAGTATTTGACGAATTGGACCGGTTGCGTTTAGAACGTCTTGGAATCATGCTCGCACCCAAGGGAAAAGCGCAACTCTACGAGGAACAATATTTTATTTACATGGCTCTAACTCGTGCCAGACAAAGATTATATATTAGTTATCCACTAACTGACGAAGAAGGTAAAGGACTCACTGTTTCACCTGTCGTCAATCGAGTTAAAGCTATCTTCCCGGAGTTAAAGGAAACCTACTTGAATCTGGAGACAGAGACTTTAGAATCCATCGATCATCCTTATGCTCTTTTGCCGGCTTTTGCGCTCCATCTACAGTACCTTCGTGAAGGGATACCACTATCTCCCCTATGGGAATCGGTCAGAGCGTGGTTTCAAGCCAATACTGACAGCTTTCCCCAAGCCATCATGCTGGAGAAGGGAATTGAAGCACTAAACTATGAAGAAAAACTACCTCAGTCCTTGGCTCGACAGCTTTACGGGAAACGATTAATCACCAGTGTTTCTCGGTTAGAGCAATTTGCTCGCTGTCCCTTTGCCCACTATGCTCAATATGGACTAAAGCTCAAGGAACGCTCGAATTTTCGACTTTCTCCACCGGATATGGGTCAATTTTTTCACGCGGTCTTGCATGATTTTGCCCTTGTTTTACAAGAGAGACAACTGCAGTGGGGAGCGTTGACCAAAGAAGAATCGTGGCAGCTTGTCAACGAAGTAGCTGATCCCATCGCTCAACAATTACAGAATAAGATTCTACTGAGCAATGCTCGTTATCGATACTTAGCTCATAAGTTGAAACGCACTGTCCATCATGCGGTCCGAGTCCTTGGCGAACATGCTCGTCAGGGGATATTTGTCCCCATCGAACTGGAGGTGAAGTTTGGCCCTCAGGAAGATATCCCCCCCTTAGAAGTGCCCTTAAATGATGGTAATTCCTTGATTCTAAGAGGTCAGATTGATCGTATTGATTGCGCCATATTGGATAATCAAGTCTACTTGCGTATCTTCGACTATAAATCCCGTGAAGCTCAGGTCAACCTCAATCAAATCTATTATGGTCTAGATCTACAACTTCTAGCTTATCTTGATGCGGCCTTGCAAGGAGCCCAAATCCTCTTGGCAGACTCTCCTCAGGTCAATGACAATTCAGAGGCCCTTTCTGATATTAAGCTCCTTCAACAAGGAGTCATAGAAAAAGTCCACCCCGCCGGCTTCTTGTATTTTCCGGTACTGGAGCCTCAGCTCCGCTCCAAAACTTTACTCAGTTCTGAGCAGTTAGAAAATGATCGCATCAAAGCTGTGAAGGTGAAGGGCTATTTACTTGCCGACCGTGATGTCTTGATGGCTATGGACCGCAATCTCGAAGACTCTAATTTACTAGGGATCAAATTTAATAAGTCCGGAGACTTCAAGAAGGGGTCTCCCATCTTGACGGAAGAACAATTTACTCTGCTAAGGAAACACCTGCATGATTTTTTGCGCCGAAGTGGGGAAGAGCTTTTAAATGGGAATATTGCCATCGCACCCTATCGGCAGGGGAAGAGCAACGCTTGCCAATATTGCTCTTACAAGCCTATCTGTCATTTCGATCCATATTTATCTGAGAATACGTATCGAAACTTACCTGTAATACAGGACCAAGACTTCTGGAATCGTCTAGACATTGCTGAAGAAGGGCAGTTGCCTACCAGCACTCTAGATGGTCAACCTGATCAACTGAATATTACTGAACAACCACCGCCAACGGATGCCATAAAGCGCCATAAGAGCCAGGAGCTACTCTGGTTAGGTGAAGAGGAAATCGGCGCCGGAAAGGAGGAAGACCATGAGCAGTCCTAAATGGACTCCGGAACAACAGGCAGCTATTGATTTAAGAGGCCAGATTCTCGTTGCAGCCGCCGCAGGCTCGGGTAAAACTGCAGTTCTAGTGCAGAGACTCATAGAGCGTATTACACATGCTGATGAAAAGGTTGATGTCGATCGTTTTCTGGTTGTAACTTTTACAAAAGCCGCTGCAGCAGAAATGCGCGAGAGAATTGGCAAAGCTTTGGAGGAGGCTCTTTTTGCAGAAGCAGACCCTGCTGAAGTAGAGCACCTACTTCACCAACGGGCCCTGCTTTATCGAGCCAGTATTACAACACTTCACTCCTTTTGCATGGAGCTTCTTCGCCAGTATTTTTATCAAATAGAGCTGGATCCTGCTTTTCGGATTGCTGATGAGGCAGAAGCGGACCTTCTACGCCAAGAAACACTAGAAGATCTATTTGAGGACTATTATTCCGATGATGATCCTGCCTTTCAAGCCTTGGTAGATGCCTTCGGCACAGACCGAGACGACCAACCTCTAATGGAGTCCATTCTGAGACTTCATGGATTTGCCATGAGTCAGGTTCACCCCGGGTCGTGGTTAGATCGTCTCCCTTTAGCCTATCAGTGGAACAGTTTGGATGAGCTTTTGAAAAGCCCTTGGGGCGTGGTAGTGCGACAGGGAATTCTGGATAAGGTCGAAGAGAGTCTGAATGGATTGGAACGGGCTAGCAGCATTGCCCAACAACCCGGTGGACCACTTCAGTATATTCCAGTCCTCCAAGATGATTTATCCCGTTTACAACTTCTTCAGAAAGCCCTAGATAATGGGGTCTGGAGTGAAGTGGAGAGCGCTCTTTGTGAAGCTACAGCTTTTCCCAGCCTACCACGGGGTAGTAAAAAGAATTCAAGCGAATCTTCGTTCAGTGAAGACGAAATAAAGCAATTTCGTGAGGAAAGTAAAAATGCACGGGATGGGGCCAAGAAAAAGTTAGAAGAAATTAAGACTTTTGTTTTCTCCGTTCCTTTAACGGAGCAGTTGGTTTATTTGAAAAAGATGGAAAGCTTGATTCAGACCCTAGTGCAAGTTACTCAGAAATTTATTCTTGAGTATCAGAGCGCTAAACGGAAACGTAATATTGTGGATTTTTCCGATCTTGAGCATTATGCCCTAAGCTTGTTAGAAATCGAAAATCAATACTCCCCAATCGCCCTGAAGCTTCAAGAATTCTATGCAGAGGTTTTGGTGGATGAATATCAGGATATCAATCCTGTTCAAGAAAGAATTCTGCAATGCGTTTCTCGCCAAGAGGGGCCTCATGCCAATCTATTCATGGTTGGGGATGTTAAGCAAAGCATTTATCGTTTTCGCATGGCCGACCCGAGACTTTTCTTAAGAAAATACTCAGATTACCCTCATTTTAAGGTGGGAGAAGAAGCTCCCGCCCCGAATCTAGTCATTGATCTCAATCAGAATTTCCGAAGTAGATCTGGAGTCATTCAAGGAATCAACTATCTCTTCTACCAGATCATGACGGAGGGGGCAGGGGAGATAGCCTATGATAATCAGGCAGCTCTACGAGCAGGTGCCAAATTCATTTCTAACCCTGAACTCAAAACGGCTGAGGGTCCTATTGAAGTCCATTTATTTGACCCTAAGTGTATCGATTTATCAAGCTCTCAGAGTCATGAAAGTGCCCAGCCTGGGGAGATGGCTTCTTCATCAAATAGTGAACTGCATCAGGATAAGGACCTCGATTCAGAGGAAGATGATGCAACCCTAGAAGACGTGGAAAGCGCTCGTATTGAAGCACGACTAGTAGCAACGCGGATTCAGAAGATGATTCAAGGCTGTGAATTTAAAATTCACGATAAAGTGTTGGGAGACTTTCGACCTGTTCAGTATTCGGATGTTGTAATTCTTATGCGTTCCTTATCCTCAGTAGCTCCAGTCTACTTAGAGGAATTTCAAAATGCTGGTATTCCTGTTTATGCTGAAACAAATAGCGGTTATTTTGGTGCGAATGAGGTCGATACCATATTATCTTTATTGAAGGTTATCGATAATCCACGTTTGGATATTCCTTTGGCAGCGGTACTGAGATCCCCTCTTGTGGGTATGAATGGTACCGAGCTTGGGAAATTACGCTCCTTGCTCCCACATGGGGATTTTTACGAGACCATTGTCTTAGCGTATTGGGCTAGTCAAAAAGACCGACAGGAAGTAGCTGAAAATGAAGAAGTCAGAGATATTCTAGCTACGCATCAAGAGTACTTGACTCAGTTAGAAGCAAAGGCCAAAGCAATTCTAATAGAATCACCGGAAATACAAGAAAAGGTGAACTCTTTTTACCCGAAGTTACAGGCTTGGCGGCAACGTTCACGTCGAACGTCCTTGGCTGATTTAATATGGCATCTCTATGAGGAAACGGGCTTTCTTGCTTATGTGGGGACCTTACCATCAGGTTCCCAACGCCAAGCAAATTTGCGTGTTCTCTACGATAGAGCTTGTCGCTATGAAGCGACTCATTATCGAGGTTTATTCCGGTTTCTGCGTTTTCTGGAAAAGTTCCAAGGTCAGGGCAAGGATTTCGGGAGTGCCAGCACTGTGGGGGAAAAGGATAATGTGGTTCGACTTATCACAGTGCACTCTAGCAAGGGCTTAGAATTTCCGGTGATATTCATGGTTGGATTAGGGAAAAAATTTAATACGCGAAGCCTGAATAATCAACTTCTACTCCATTCTCAATTGGGAGTAGGGGTTCCGTTAATTGATGTGGAGAATCAAGTTCGTTATCCCTCCATTATTCAATATGCAGTGAAGGAACGCTTATGGCAAGAGTCCCTTGCCGAAGAATTGCGTATTCTCTACGTAGCCCTCACCCGGGCCAAGGAACGCTTGTTTCTCTACGGTCAAGTTAACAAATTGTCCGAAACCCTCGAGAAATGGCAAACCTTGGCCAGCACATGCACTGAGATCTCCTTTACTGATGGTCAACTGCGAAGTGCCAAAACTTTTCTGGATTGGATTGGACCGGCTTTGGCGCGTTATCCCGAGGATTTGTTCGGCTTGGGTCACCGCACCTTGGATTATGCCCTACCGGATAGCGCTGCGCAGTGGAAGATCATTATTCATGAAAACATCTCAGATCCTAGTGCTGAGGAAATAGGTGTTATCAATTCGGAGACTGGATTATGTGAGCCGCTGATAATGGTTGAAAGCAATAAATTACTTGAACCTAATGTCGTAACGGAACTAAAGGAACTACAGCTGTCATCTAACCAAGGAGAGGAAGGGGTCAGGGCCAGTGCCGGTGCCGAGAATATGACCTTAGCAGATATAAAAGAAGAAGTATTTAAGAGGCTGAGCTGGTATTACCCTTCATCTGAATCAGTTCGTCAAGTGGCCAAAACCAGTGTCAGCGAATTAAAAAGGCAAATGCCTTGGTATTTAGATGGAGAATATGAGCCCCAGCCGGCTCAGTCGGCCCCGAGCTTTTCGCGACCAAAATTCGTTCAATCCCAAAGAGATTTAACTCCGGCCGAAAAAGGAACTGCTATGCATACCGCCATCCAGCATCTTCCCTTAACAACATGGAGAGCTACTTGGGAAAGCCTTCCCAGTGAGGAAAAGAATAATACCCTTGAGCTCTTTAGGAACTCCTTAATCCAAACGGATATTCTTACGGAAGAGCAGGGAAAGGCCGTATCTATTGACGTTCTCCTTAAGCTCTTAGATTCCGCCACGGGAAAACGATTATTGGAGGCAGAAGAGGTAAGGAGAGAAGTTCCTTTCACGTTATCATTATCACTCAAAGTACAAAAAGAACCCGTTCTTGTGCAAGGGATCATTGACGCGATTGTCATTGACCATCGAGAACAGGGTGCAGATATAATTGATTTTAAGACGGATTACCTCATTGGGGATACCAATCCAGAGGAAACATTAACACAACGCTATGCATTGCAGCTTGGCTTATACGCCATGGCTGTTGAAAGGCTTTTGGATATACCGGTACAAGATTGCTTAATCTATGCCACTACCTTAAATCAAGAGTTTAAAATTTCTCGAGAGGTTATACAAAGCGCTTTAGAATCTGTCAGCATAGATTCTATCAGCCATGAGTCCAAGAAACAGGATTAATATGTTGATGGACGTAGCAAGCCGTTATCTCGCACATTCAGAAGAAGGGAGTCCTCTGGGTCTGTTAGTCATCGAATAAACATAAAAAACCCCGTTGAAATAAGTATTGCTACTTTTCAACGGGGAAAGGTGTGTTAACACCAGAAAGCTAAACTGTCCTCTTAACGAGTTCCAGCCAGCATCATCCGGTCATTATTCATATGAACACCGCTGGCTTTTTCGAACATTTCCAATAAACGACCGATGGTCATGTTATTGCGCTCAATGCCCCGGATGTCCAGAACGATTCGACCCTCATGCATCATAATTGTGCGATTCCCTACACTGAGGGCTTGCTCAAGATTATGAGTAATCATTAAGGTCGTAAGCTTTGAGCTTTCAGCTACCTTACAAGTCAGCTCTAAGACTTTTTCTGCTGTTTTGGGGTCAAGAGCGGCGGTGTGTTCATCCAATAATAAAAGCTTAGGCTCTTGGAGCGTAGCCATAAGCAGGGTAAGGGCTTGTCGTTGTCCACCGGAGAGGAGCTTGACCTTGGTTGTCAAACGACCCTCTAAGCCTAAACCTAATTTCGCCAGCTCATTACGAAAGTAATCGCGTTTATTTACATTTAAAGCCCAACGCAAACGGCGAGATTCGCCACGGCGTAAAGCCATAACCAAGTTTTCTTCGATAGTCATCGAGGCAGCAGTACCTGATAAAGGATCCTGAAAGACTCGACTGATAAGAGCAGCCCGTTTATGAGATGGCCATTTTGTAATATTTTGACCATCAATCAATATTTCTCCGCAATCAGGAAGGAATACTCCGGCGACGGCATTCATCATTGAGGATTTTCCTGCGCCGTTCGAACCAATCACTGTAACAAAGTCACCAGGTGCTAGCTCCAGCGAGAAATGATCAAGGGCCTTTTTTTCATTAATCGTTCCTTTGTTAAAGATTTTAGTTAGATTTTGAACTGTTAGCATATTGATCCCCCTTCCCAAGAATGCCACCATTAAACGCTGTGAATTTTGACTTTAAACCTGGTGTGACAAGTGCGATCAGAACAATCACTGCTGTTAATAATTTTAAATCGGTAGCTTCCAAGCCAAGTTGTAAGACGATAGCGATAATAATACGGTAGATAACTCCACCGCAAATCACTGCCACAATGGCTCGAGCTATGGAGGATGTTCCCACTAAGACCTCACCAATAATGACAGAAGCAAGTCCAGCCACAATCATTCCGATTCCCATGCTGGCATCGGCAAATTGTTGGTTTTGCGCAACAAAGCTTCCGGAGAAGGCGACTAGACCATTGGACAAGGCCAAGCCGAGTATTTTCATAATGTCGGTATTAACCCCTAAGCTACGAATCATGAGTTCATTATCACCCGTTGCCCGCAAAGCTAAGCCGATTTCAGTGTTCAAAAAGAGATAAACTAAAAGTCCAAGGATGACGATCGTTAGGGAGCAGAGCACTAGGACCCCATATTTCTCCATCCCGGGCAGTTTTTCAAAGTCCGAAAAAATAGTACGTGCCTTGAGTAGAGAAACATTGGCTTTGCCCATGACGCGCAGATTTATTGAGTATAAAGCGGTCATGGTTAAAATTCCTGAGAGTAGGGCTGTTATTTTAAATTTTGTATGAAATATACCGGTGAAGATTCCGGCTATAAAGCCGACCAAGAAGGCAATGCTTGTTGCTAACCATGGATTATATCCTTGAAAGATAAGAGTGGCTGCGGTGGCAGCTCCAAGGGTGAAGCTGCCCTCCACAGTAAGATCCGCATAATCAAGTATGCGAAAGGTAAGGTATACACCTAGAACCATGATCGCGTACATAAGTCCTATTTCTAAAGTTCCTACGACTAATTTCAGGGAGAACATTGTTAACACACCTCAATATTATATCTCTATTTTTGTATGACGCTTTTAAACGTTCTATTTATAAGGTTCTATTTATTAAGAAGTGTAGCTTCACTTTGAATTTCTGCGGGGACTTTTATGCCAAGAAGATCGATGGTTTTTTGATTTAAGACAATGTCAAAATCCTTTTGACTTTCAATGGGCATCTCGGCAATTTTAGCACCTTCGAAAATGCGGAGAGCCATCTCGCCGGTTTGGGCACCTAAATTTTTATAGTTAATACCGATGGTTCCAAGTCCTCCGGCTTCGACTACACTACTTTCACCAGAAATAATCGGAATTTTGTTCTCATTAGCTACTTGGATAACGGATTGGGCAGCTGATACGACCATATTATCGGTAGGAACATAGATGGCATCTACTTTGCCAACTAAGGATTGAGCTGCCTGAAGAACATCGGCACTGGTAGCGACAGTAGCTTCTTGAATTTTAAGTCCGAGAGCAGGTGCTTCTGCTTTGACCACGCGCACTTGAACCTCGGAGTTAACTTCGGCCGCGTTATAGAGGACTCCAATGGTTTCAGCATCGGGGACTAACTTTTTCAGGAGTTCCAGTTGTTCCTTAATAGGGTTCATATCGGTGGTACCTGAAATATTGCCCCCTGGCTTCTCCATACTACCCACTAGATTAGCTTCAACAGGATCTGTTACTGCTGTGATTAAAATGGGGGTATCTTGTGTAGCACTCGCCATAACTTGGGCTGAAGGAGTTGCAATGGCTAGAATTAAATCGAGCTTACTAGATGCGAATTTTTGGGAAATGGATTGAAGATTGGATTGATCCCCTTGTGCATTTTGATAGTCTACAGTCAAATTTTTACCTTCCTCATAGCCTTTTGCTTTTAAAGCTTCTAAGAAACCTTGCCGAGCAGCGTCGAGGGCAGGATGTTCAACAATCTGGATAATGCCAATATTCACTTTCTTAGCTTGAGAAGATCCTTCTGTACCTTGTGATGTACTTGGGGCAGAATTGCCACCACATGCTGTTAATCCTAACGCTAGGACGATACTTAAACCAACACCTAAAACTCTTTTTATACTGCCTTTTTTCATTTAAAATCCTCCTCCTATTTGGGCAATAAAAAATACACCTCCGCAGGGGTGCACTTATCGCCTCACACCTACTATCCTACTGTGCTACAAATATTCTGTTTTACTTATATTATAGTTTTATCAATTGAATGTCAATGGTCTTTTATAGCATTGTTGCCTAATAATTGCTTGTGTTATATATCCTACAAGTTTCTGTCATCCTAATGTTGATATATGCGATAGGGTTAAATATCGCTACCCCATTCTTTGTAAAATTTTCTCAGGTACATACTCACAACAAGATTAATTCCATATATTACTATCAAAAGAGTGCTAAGAGAGACAGAGTTGTAATTACGCAAAGCTTTTTATAATAGATGAGGAGGAAGTTTTATGAATACTCCAATGAACATGATGGGGGGGAGCCCAGAAATGATGGCTCAATACCCTGAACAAGGCCAATACTTCCCGCAAGGGGGGTTCGTCACTTTGGATCCTGATTACTATCCAGGTCAGGTCACCCTAGACCCGGGCAACCCCTATCACTCCTATTATGGAATGGATACTATGCATAGCATGCATCATCAAAATCATTGTTGCCCTCGACCATGCCCGCCTCCATGCCCACCACCGACTCCTGAACCTATCACCTATGTAGTAAAAAAAGGAGATACAGTATACTTGATTGCTCAAAAATTCGGGACCACCATGCAAGCCATTATCCTAGCGAACAACCTTAGCAATCCCGATCTGATCTTCCCCGGTCAAGTTTTCTATATCCCTGTTGTCTAATGTAGCTTAGAAAATGTTAAAAGAATCTCTGTGTCTCTAAAAAAGAGCTACAGAGATTCTTCGTTTATTGAACCGGAGGTTCGCCTTTGAGCATTTGTATAGTTGTTAAAGCTTTTCGCACTTCGGATTCTTCGCCTTCGATGACTAAGGTAATTGCTCCTTCTGACCCAGCAACCCCTCCAGAGCCGATGCATTTTGCTTTAATTTGATATAGGGTTTCCAGGGCCGTGATTTCTGTCACCACTGTAGCACCTAACATAGGAACAAGTCCGACTTTATTGCCCATTGCTTCGTCGACTGGTGAAGTAGCCATAAACTCAACAGCATCACGTACATCGGGAATCATTTTTTCTAAGCCAATCGGGACAATCAACTGTACCCCACGAGCATAGAGAGGGCCAAAGGCTGCACCGATTGTACCGCCCATAGAATTGGCCGCGAAAACGGCGGCTAAACCTGTGGAATCGACTGCATTGCCTCCTTTGATAAAAATATCCCCAGCTTTTAATTCAGGTAAATACTCCTTCCAATGAAAAGCTGAGTCCAGAGGTTTGCCTTTCGAAAAAACATATGGATGAATTCTCTGATCTTCTTTGCTTTCTCCAGTTTTTCCTTCAACAATCATGCCAACAGTATAACGGCTTTTCTCTACAAGTTTATCTCCTAATAGTTCATCGAGAAGAAAAGCATTCGTCGTACCGCCTGCCAAAATAACGGTATGATTTTGCATAGCGTTTAACATGGCAGGCAAAGCTTTGACCCCCTTAGCAATCAGTCGCTTGGATTCACTAGGGGTTAAAGTAAATAGTGCTCTCACTTTATTTCCTCCTTTGGTTAACAATACTAATGCAAGCATAGATCATAATACCATAATTTGCATAGCAAATATGTATTGACAGATTATGCTAACCCCTATATTATAAAAGTGTAAGGAAGATTCAGTCAAGTTTCCCGCAGAGCTCCTCCAAGTCAGCATGAGAGTTTATAGGTTACCCGTTTCGAGTATCATATCCCGATAGATTAAGAACTTGAATCACCTAACCTTAGTTCCTAACTAACTTTTTGGACGTTCGCTTTAAGGGAATCCGAAGAACCTTTCCAGTGTAACAGAGTCATGTGTTCAGTTGGATCCTTTGGTTGACCAATACGATTTATCATTTAGTGTACCGTTAATTTTCTTGCCCAGGAATTCTTCTTCGTTGGAGGAGCTTTGCGGGATTAATATTTACCTATTAGCCTTTGATCTATGGATCAAAGGCTTTTTGTTTTATAAATCTTAGCATAGATCCTTTTTGCCATTAACACAACAATATTCCATTAATTTGGGTTAAATAGCATATAATGGTAACATATTTTCATCCAAAGACATAATTTAGATTAGGAAATTAACCCAGAACCAAAAGATACAGGAGGGAATTGATATGGCATTAGGTGCAGGTTTAGATGGTTGTGGACCGAACTTTCTTCCAGGGATCGCAATTGTAGTGGTAATTATTCTTCTGCTCATCGCCATGGGTATTGTATTCTAAACAACAAAACGAACTAACTCACATGAAAGGGGGATTACTCTTATGTATGGATACGGTGGATGTGGATTTGGTGGTTATGTAGGCGTTGGGATCATCGCAATTGCAGTTCTAATTCTGATTGCTCTTGGCGTAATCTTCTAATAAAATAAATGTTAATTGGAGCGTTCCGAAGCGGAGCGCTCTTTGTTTTTAATTACGGTTATGATAATCTAAACTAGGAGAGAATGGAAGTCATGATGAATTGAGGGATAATCGTGAAGCCGAAAATTTTAATTACCCGTCGAATACCAGAAGATATTCTTGCAATGATTCAAGAAACCTGTGAGGTAAAATTGTGGCCTGAAGATGATGTTCCTATTTCGAGGGATGTCTTAGAGCGAGAAATTAGTGATATAGAGGGATTGTACTGTTTATTAACCGAGTCTATTGATGATGCTTTGTTAGCACAAGCTAAGAAACTCAGAATTATTAGCAATATGGCAGTAGGTTACAATAATATTAATGTAGAAGCAGCAACCAAGCGCAAGATTTTGGTCACGAATACTCCTGGAGTACTTACAGAAACAACGGCTGACTTAACCTTTGCCTTACTTATGATGACGGCTCGCCGTATGGAGGAAGCTTCTCAATTTCTGCGTCAAGGTCAGTGGAAGACATGGTCGCCGATGCTGCTAGCTGGTCAAGATATTTATGGTGCCACCCTAGGGATTATCGGGATGGGGAGAATCGGAGAAGCCGTGGCTAGGAGAGCTACGGGGTTTGATATGAAGATTATCTACCATAACCGAACGCGCAAGATAGAATTTGAAGAAAGGCTGGGGGCTCAATACCGGACATTCAATGAGCTGCTGAAGGAATCAGATTTTGTTTGCGTATTAACGCCCTCTACTCCTGAGACTCAGAACTTAATCGGAAAAAAAGAACTGGAGCGCATGAAACCCAGCTCCATCCTGATCAATACCTCCCGAGGGGGTATTGTGAACGAAGATGATCTCTATGAAGCTCTAAGAGATCAAAAAATATATGCAGCCGGGCTTGATGTTTTCAGCGAGGAGCCCTTATCTCCTCAACATCCTTTGCTGACTCTACCGAATTGTGTTGCACTTCCTCATATTGGTAGTGCGACAGTTAAAACTCGTCGTGAAATGGCTCGTTTAGCCGCTGTTAATTTGGTAACGTTCCTACAAGGAAAAAAACCACCTCATTGTGTAAACCCATCTGTTCTTGAGAAAGAATAAAGGAGTTTCATTTTCATGTTAATGTTTTCTGATTTGGCGAGAACCTCTATTGAGGAGCTAACACTTGCTTGGAACCGTTGCTGGCAAGGTTATTTATATGAAACCAAATACACCGAAGCGCAAATGAAAGCATGGCTCGAGAAATGCCAAATCGATTTATCACAATCCGTTGCCTTGAAAAATTCAGATCGTATTATTGGATTTTCTCTACTAGCGTCGGAGAATAGACTGGGATGGCTTGCAGGTACCTGTGTCAATCCGGAATTTCGGGGCCAGCGTTTATTTGAGCCTCTTATCAAAAATCAATTAAATAATGCTGATAGCCTAAATTTAAGGGGGATTCAGCTTGAAGTCTTAAGCCAAAATCATGCTGGCAAGGTTTATGAAAAGCTTGGTTTTCGTAAGACTCGAGAGCTTTATGTCTACCGATACACTAAGGATACCCCCATTGCTTTAGTACCCCGTAATCAGGGGGGAGGTCTTTTTCGAGAAGCGATTCTCTCCGATTATTTTCAAGCCAGAAATGAGGCCGGATTTCTCCCTTCCTGGCAGAGACGAGAAGAGTATCTGAAACGCTATCCATCCTTGCAAGCGTGGCTCAATTCGGAGGGAACAGCCGGTTTGCTCATGACTAAAGAAAGTCTTGCGGTACTAGATGCTTGGACCATGGCTTGGGAACAGGCAGATAAGCTAGTTGCGACCATTTTATCTAAGACCCAGGGGGATTTCAGTTTAACAAATCAGCCGAAAGATTATCTAACCGCATACTTAAGCCAGCATGGCATTAAGCCTAATGATATACAATATGAAATGAGTTATTCGTGAAAAAGATGTTCATTGCTGGCATTTGTATGGAACAAAAAAGAACGACAAGGCATATGATGAAAAATAATTCTTAATTATGTGGTGGAGCAAATAATGGTGGCATAAATAGATAGACCACCACATAGAATGAAAAGGTCAGGGTTAAATCGCTGAGCCGACAAACCAAATTATTCCTATTGCCAAAAAATGATAAAAATGTTATGATTGAGAAATGCAAAGAAGGGGGGAGTTCAATGAGTGATAATGAAAAGCTTTTGATTGAATCAATACTTGCTTCAGTTGGCTTAGAATCTATTAAGATTTCTAGCACAAAAATCAACTGTAAGCTGAAGTAATCCACATCAAAGCCAAATATGATTTCATAGAAAGGATCTGGTAATTTGTCGGTCACCCAACAAACGATGCCTAACCTAGATATTTTCTGTGCACTAATGTAAAAGCGAGTTCCTGAGAGTAGGGAACTCGCTTTTACTATTAATAACAATCATTGTATAATAAGGGCAAAATACAGTTAAATTGTGGGGTGATCATGTATGAAGCCACATATCTTAGGAATAGCTGGAAGTCCGCGTCGCAATGGTAATACGGATCGACTCTTAAAAGAGGCTTTGGATTCTTTACAGAGTGGGGGATATTCGATTGAGAGAATCAATGTCCGTGATCTGCAGTTTTCACCCTGCTTAGGTTGTAATGCATGTTCGAAGACCGGTCAATGTGTGCAAAAAGATGATATTCAGTACCTCCAAGAACGATTTCTCGCTGCAGATCGAATTATTGTCGCAGCTCCTGTTTTTTTTATGGGAATCAACGCCCAGATGAAAGCGGTGATCGATCGTATGCAGACTTTTTGGGCGCTAAAATATGTGCTTAAAAAGCCTGTCATTGCTACATCTGAACGATTACCTCGCCACGGGCTTTTCCTCTCGGCATCCGGAACAGATTTCCCAGATGTTTTTAGCTGTGCTGAGAAATCAGTGCGAAACCTCTATCATGTTATGGATGTCCATTACTTCGGATCCTGTGCCTATCAGAAAATCGACACAGCTGGTGAGATCGCTCATCATCCAACAGCTTTCCGTGAAGTTCGAGAGAAAGCGTTAGAGCTTGCACTGCTGTGATGATAAGGGCTAGGGTGAGTTTTCTTGCATAATTTATTATGAATCTTTTCAAAAATAAATATAATGTGTATGATATACTTACAATAGGTTTATTATCATTCTATCTATCCCGCTAAAATTCACATAGAAAGGATATTTGCGCATGACAAAGCCTAATAACCTTCAGGAGATGAAGATTGCTATCGTTACCGATAGTGCGTGTGATTTAGAACCAGAAATTATTCGTGAGTATGATATTGAAGTATTACCCTTACATATTATTTATCATGACCGTGAATATCGGGATCGCGTCGATATTTCCCCACAAGAAGTTTACGACTCCCTAGAGCAAGAAGTTCCTAAAACTTCCTTACCAGCGCCGGCCGAAATTCAAGCTGTTTTCAACCGCTTACGAGAGCAAAATGTGACTCATGTTTTGGCTCTTCATCTTTCCAGTGGTCTCAGCGGAACGTATCAAGCCGTCTCATTATTTGCTCAGGAATTTAAAGATATGATCATAGAAGTGGTCGATACGAAAACACTTTCCATGGGCTTAGGAATCTCGGTCATTGAAGCAGCACGGGAGAGGCGTCGTTCCATGGATTTCGAACAAGTGGTAGCGACCGCCAAAAAAACGGTCCAAGGTATTAAGGCTTACTATGTTCTTTCGACTCTAGAGTATTTGAAAAAAGGCGGTCGGATTGGCTATGTAGCAGGTACCATAGGTGAACTACTTCATCTTAAACCGATCATTTCTATTAACGAAGAAGGTAAGTATTTTACATTCTCCAAGGTACGGGGAAGAGAGCAATCCTTAAGAAAATTGAAGGATGTTATGCTAGACCATTTAAAGGAGAGTATGGCTAGTATCGCAATCGTTCATGGTGGCTCAGAGGCTGAAGCTCGTGATTTGGAAAAAATAGCACGTGAGCACCCCAATACTAAGGAACTCTTTTTTGGTCAAATCAGTCCTGCCTTAGGGGTCCATACTGGACCTGGGTTAGTAGGGCTTATCGTTTATCCAAATTCTTAAAATGATACTCTAAGAAGAAGACGCTCTAAGAACAAGGCACACCAAGAACAAAAAGCTTGCAGATCACTCTGTAAGCTTCTTTTAACTATTACCGTCATGAATGCTATTGATACTATCACGACTATTTTATTATTGAAGGTCATAATTTATATTGAAGTGATAATACAAGCAAAGGAGTATTGTTGATGTTTCAAGAACGATATCAATTTTGGTTAAATGACTCATATTTTGATGAAGAGACGCGTTCAGAAGTTGCGAGCTTAAATGATCCTAAAGAGATCGAGGATCGTTTCTATGCCGATTTAGAATTTGGTACTGGGGGACTCCGTGGTATTCTTGGCGCAGGTACTAATCGTATGAATATCTATGTGATTCGCAAAGCTACTCAAGGCTTAGCAGACTTAATTAGTGAAGGAGGAGAAGAAAGAAAGGCCCGCGGGGTGGTCATTGCTTATGATTCTCGGCGTCTATCTTATCACTTTGCGCGAGAAGCAGCATTGATTCTTGCTCGTAACGGGATAAAGGCCTATCTATTTAAGAATCTTCGTCCAACTCCGGAGCTATCTTTTGCTGTTCGACACTTACTTGCTCAAGCGGGAATTGTCATTACTGCCAGTCACAACCCCAAAGAGTATAACGGATATAAAGTCTATTGGGAGGATGGAGGGCAAATCCCTCCAGACCGTGCCAATCAAATTCTTGATCGTATTAACGCTCATCAACAGTGGAATGATATTCACCCTCTTCCGGAAAAGGACGCCAGGGAAAAGGGGCTGCTTATCGACTTAGGGGAGGAGCTGGATTATGCATATCTAAAGAAGGTTAAAGAATTGGCATTATACCCAGACCTTGCCCAAGAAAAAGGGAAGAACCTTTCCTTAGTGTATACCCCCTTACATGGGGCGGGCAATATGTTGGTGAGGCGTGTCTTAACCGAAATGGGCTACTCAGTATTCACTGTTCCCGAGCAGGAAAAGCCTGACTCAGAATTCCCTACGGTTCCTTATCCTAATCCGGAAATCCCCTCTACCTTTGATCTAGCTCGAAAATATGGAAAAGCTCAGAATGCCCAAATCCTGATAGCCACCGATCCAGATGCGGACCGTCTCGGCATGGCCATTCGCACTCCTTCTGGAGAATATCAGCAACTCACCGGAAATCAAGTGGGCACCCTGTTAGCCTATTATTTCATAACCCAAAAGAGGAGCTTGGGGATTCTACCGGATGATGCGGTGATTATCAAAACAATTGCTTCCACAGATCTTGCTGATCTAATGGTAATGGACTTAGGGGTTCAAATCGAAAATGTTCTCACAGGATTTAAGTTTATTGCTGAGAAAGAGCAGGAAATGGAGAATCTAGGAACTGGGAATTTCCAGTTTGGATTTGAGGAGAGTTATGGGTATCTTGCGGGGCATTTCGTCCGTGATAAGGATGCCGTTATCGCATCCTTACTACTCTGTGAAGCCGCTCTCTATTATCAAGAAAGAGAAGGTCGTTCCTTGCTTGAGGTCCTTGAAGACATATACCAACGCTATGGCTATTTTGTCGATGATCAAATCTCCATGACCTTGCAAGGTAAGGAGGGCAAAGAGAAAATGCAGCGGATGATGACTACTCTTCGGGAGACCACGGTGGAATCTTTCGGGGGGATACTTATCGAACGCATCGATGACTATGAACTGAGGAAAGGAAAAAGAATCATTGCGCCACAAGAGAATTATTCGCTTTTACTGCCTCAGTCTAATGTCATACGCTATTCTTTACAGGGAGGCGGCTTCGTCATGGCCCGACCCTCAGGTACAGAGCCCAAGATAAAATTCTATTTCAATATCAGAGATGTTAATCCTCAAGAACTGCAAAACACCCTTGAGCGAGTAAAATCTGATTTGCTAAAGCTGGTTGCTGATTAAGTGAATAGCAACTCTCCATCCACCCCCTAAGTCAAGCTTAGGGGTTTTTTAATAAAAATAATGTCTGATCTTTATTGACCTTTAATTGAGTTGTGCTTATAATATATTTAGAGAGACTTATTGAATATAGAGTTTTATGGAATATTAAGTTATTGATAAAGGAGTGATCAACACCATGTCTTTTGATACCAATCGCTTTACGCAAAAATCCCAAGAAGCCATCATACAAGCTCAAACTATGGCAGAACGGAATGGCAACAGCCAAGTAGAGCCTGAGCATTTACTTTTGGCTTTACTTGAACAAGGAGAGGGAGTAGTCCCTCAAGTCTTAACAAAACTAGATATCCCTGTGGGAGCATTGGCTCAAAAAGTACGTCAAGATATACAACGCTTACCCCGGATGACGGGGACATCCGTCCAACTAACTTCTTCACCGCGCCTGCGAACTGTTCTGGTCTCCGCTCACGATGAAATGGACACGTTTAAAGATGAATATGTAAGCACAGAGCATCTTCTTCTAGCTATTCTTGAGAAAGGGGAAGGGGGAGCAGAAAAGCTCTTAAAGCAAGAAGGGCTCACTCGTGAAAAACTCCTGCAAGCTCTGCGGGAAGTTCGAGGAACCCAGCGGGTTACCAGTCAGACCCCTGAAGGAACCTTTCAGGCCCTCGAGCAATATGGACGTAATCTTGTGGAGCAAGCTCGTCGGGGGAAGCTAGATCCGGTGATTGGCCGTGACGAGGAAATCCGCCGGGTAATTCAAATCCTCTCCCGACGAACCAAAAACAACCCTGTTCTTATCGGTGAACCTGGGGTTGGCAAAACTGCGATTGTGGAAGGTTTGTCCCAACGCATTGTCAGAGGTGACGTTCCCGAATCCGTTAAGGATAAGAAGGTAATCGCCTTGGATATGGGATTGCTCATCGCCGGAGCCAAATATAGGGGTGAGTTTGAAGAACGTCTTAAAGCAGTACTTAAGGAAGTCCAAGAGCGCGAAGATATTATCCTCTTCATCGATGAACTTCACACGGTCGTCGGGGCAGGAGCGGCAGAAGGAGCAATGGATGCTAGTAACATGCTCAAGCCCATGTTAGCTCGGGGTGAGCTGCACATGGTCGGTGCCACCACCTTAGAAGAATATCGCAAGTATATTGAAAAGGATGCGGCATTAGAACGA
The DNA here is from genome assembly GCF_038181555.1 of Desulfitobacterium sp. THU1. Taxonomy (NCBI): domain Bacteria; kingdom Bacillati; phylum Bacillota; class Clostridia; order Eubacteriales; family Desulfitobacteriaceae; genus Desulfitobacterium; species Desulfitobacterium sp. THU1. The sequence continues at coordinate 32,558 of NZ_JBBWUA010000016.1, forward strand.
CGCTTCCAACCCGTTATGGTAGGTGCCCCCACTGTCGAAGATACTATCTCCATATTGCGCGGTCTCAAAGAGCGCTATGAAACTCACCACGGGGTAAGGATTACTGATGGTGCTATCATTGCGGCGGCTGTACTTTCCGATCGGTATATCAGTGACCGTTTTTTGCCTGATAAGGCTATTGACCTTGTGGATGAAGCTGCGGCTCGGTTGCGCATGGAAATCACCAGTGACCCCTATGAATTAGATCAAATCAAGCGCCGTATGCTTCAATTAGAAATTGAACGGGAGGCATTAAAGAAAGAAAAGGACGAAGGGAGTAAAGAGCGCCTTGCCAAGATAGATGAAGATTTAGCAAATCTCAAAGAAGATCGGGGGGCTCTAGACGCCCAACTTCAGGGGGAAAGGGAAGTTCTCACAAAGATCAATAAATTAAAAGAAGAAATTGATCAAACACGCACAAAGATGGAGCAAGCTCAACAAACTTATGATTATAACAAAGCTGCTGAACTTCAATACGGTATATTACCTAAATTAGAGAAGGATTTGAATGCCTCAGAGGAGCAGCTACGAACACGCAAAAATTCTTTATTAAAGCAAGAGGTTGGCGAAGAGGATATCGCAGAGGTAGTAGCCAAGTGGACACAGGTTCCGGTAGCGAAGCTCCTCGAAAGTGAATTAGCTAAGCTAGTTCATATGGAAGAGCGGATACATGAACGTGTCATCGGGCAGGAGGAAGCCGTCAAAGCGGTGTCTGACGCTGTACGTCGAGCTCGTGCCGGACTACAAGACCCCAATCGTCCTTTAGGCTCCTTCTTATTCTTGGGGCCAACAGGGGTAGGGAAGACCGAGTTAGCCAAGGCTCTCGCTGAGTTTCTCTTTGACGATGATCAAGGAATTGTCCGAATTGATATGTCGGAATACATGGAGAAACATACGGTGGCGCGCTTGATTGGAGCTCCTCCCGGCTATGTAGGCTATGAGGAAGGAGGTCAGTTAACCGAAGCAGTGAGACGGAAACCCTACAGTGTAGTGCTATTTGATGAAGTAGAAAAGGCTCACAGTGATGTGTTTAATGTGCTTCTCCAGCTTCTCGATGATGGCCGCTTAACCGATGGACAGGGACGCGTTGTCAACTTCAAAAATACCGTGGTCATTTTGACGAGTAATATCGCCAGTCCGTTGATCCAAGAAATGACGGCTTCAGGCGCTTCCCAAGAAGTGTTACGTTCCAAAGTTACAGAGGAATTGAAGAACTATTTCCGCCCGGAATTCTTAAACAGACTAGATGAGATGATCGTATTTCATCCTCTTGGCCAGGAACATATTCGTTCTATCGTTGAAATTCAGCTGGATCTGCTTCGTAAGTATCTGGCACCGCGAAAAATCACTCTGGATCTTACCGATGCTGCTCAGGACATCATTGCTCAACAGGGCTATGATCCGATCTATGGGGCTAGACCACTCAAACGTGTCATTCAGCAACATTTGCAAAATCCTCTGGCTATGCAAATCCTTCAGGGAACAATTCACGAAGGTGCTCACGTCATGGTCGATGTTAACTCCCGTGGAGAATTCGACTTTAACACTCTTAGCAATTAATAGAACCTAGTAAGGCAATTCGACCTCCTCTTAGGAAATTACAATCCCTAAGAGGAGGTCATTCTGTTTCGTGCATCCATGTATGACTTGCTGAACATCACTTGCATCCTTATGGATAAAACTATAAACTATAGATAGTTAGGCAAGAGGCTCTTTTTAATGTATAAAAAGCTTAAATGTTAATAGCAAGGGGATGTATGTTTCGCATGAAAAATTCTAAAACAGACCTCATGATATTTGCCGCGGTTATGATTTTTATTTTTTTCTCCGGTAATTTAGACCCTAATACTAGGTTAATCATTACAGGCTTATTCATTGCCGTGATCGTGATACAACGATTAATATTTCCCCCCAAAGGCAAGAAAGAAGCTCAGAAAAAATGAAGAAGTGGTTGTTTTTGACCAATGTTACCACGGAAATCGAAGCGGATATTGTCATTGCTCTTCTTGAACAAGCAGAAATCCCTGCCCAGAAAGCCTTCCCAGGGAGTGGCAATTTAAAAGCTACCTATGGCTTAATCAATGGGGTCGAGATTTATGTCCCCGAGGATTGGATGGAGCAAGCCAAGGAGATACTTGAGGCTGATAAGCAAAGCACGGTGGGTGGCTGTCCGGAAGAATAGTGACCTATAAGAGGTGTTTAAGCTACTGGACCCAGAGAAGAGCTTTTTAATGATCAGCCGTGCAGCTACATGATAGACTGATACGTTTATGTAAAGAATCCCCTGAAAATAATCAGGGGATTCTTTTTTATTATCCTGCGACTTGTCGTTCACGATATGCAGTAACTTTACGTCGTATCCTTTGAATAGCATTATCTAAGGATTTCGAGTTTAAACCGAGATGCTGAGTAATCTCACGTTGTTTCATACCTATTAGATAGTGACAACGAAAGACCTTAAGCTCTAAATCAGAAAACCCACTCATGAGCTCCTGCAAGAAGAGACGTGTCTCATCCAAAGCAATAATTTTCTTCTCAGGGTCATCATCGTTGGTTACAAAATCAATGAAGCTATCCAATTTATCATCACTTACCTCATTATTCAAGGAAAAGGCTTCGTTAAGATTTGTGTGTTTTTGCCTGTTATGTGCCCGCAGGCTGTCGATGATCTTTCTTTTAATAACCATACGCACAAAATGCAGAAAGGGAATATCGGAATCCGAATCATAAGAATTAATTGCTTTATAGATAGCAATCCGTCCTTCTTGAAGTAAGTCTTCATAATCAGCCCGATGCAGAAAATACTTATAAGCTATTTTTCGAATTTCTGGTTCATAATATTCGATAACCCAATTGAGTGAATCCTGATCCCCAGAGCGTGCTGCTTCAAGTTGCTTATCGATGTTAGTTAGAACATGCTTGTTTGAAGCCAAACGCTCATCTCCTTATCAAAGATTTAGACTCAATAACAAGTCTAAATAATTTACGATTCTTTGACAAGGTACACATTTTGGACAGTTATCCAATTCGTACTATTTTTTAAGCAATGAATTATTTAATCATATTCAATAAATTGACTGTTTCAATGGCTGTAATGGCGGCATCATAGCCTTTATTGCCAGCTTTGGAGCCTGATCTTTCAATAGCCTGTTCAATGGTGTCCGTAGTTAATACCCCAAAAACTACTGGGATTTTAGCCTCTAAACCTACATGAGCGACACCTTTGCTGACCTCAGCACTGACGAAGTCAAAATGAGGGGTAGCTCCACGAATCACTGCTCCTAAGCAGATCACAGCATCGTATTTTTTGGTTTCAGCCATTTTTTGAGCAACCAAAGGGATTTCGAAGGCCCCAGGGACCCAAGCGATTTCAATATCTTCCTCTGCTGCGCCATGACGTATTAGTCCGTCGAGAGCTCCGCCTACTAATTTATTGGTGATAAATTCATTAAAACGAGCGGCGACAATTCCAAATTTTAATCCTTCAACAACCAGTTTACCTTCATAAGTCATCATATTTCTTCATCCTTTCTTAATTGACAGCATATTCATCTATAAGATTTAGTGAACGCTAGGTAAAAAGTGTCCCATTTTGGTCTTCTTGGTATGCATGTAATACTCATTTTCGGGCTTCACAGGCATTTCCATGGGAACACGTTCAACGATTTCCAGTCCATATCCTTCTAAACCGACAATTTTGCGTGGATTGTTAGTCATTAAGCGCACGCTTTGAATTCCAAGGTCCACAAGGATTTGAGCACCCACACCATAGTCCCTAAGGTCGGCAGGGAAGCCTAAGGCAAGATTAGCTTCGACAGTATCTTTTCCTTCTTCCTGGAGTTTATATGCTTTGAGCTTATTTAATAAGCCAATTCCACGACCTTCTTGTCGCATATAGAGCAATACGCCCCGACCTTCTTTTTCAATAAGTTCAATTGCTGCTGCCAATTGGTCTCCACAATCACAGCGACGGGAATGAAACACATCACCGGTTAAGCACTCAGAATGAACACGAACCAGTACGGGATCTCCGTTTTGTACATCACCTTTGACCAGGGCAATATGCTCTTGTCCATCGAGCAAACTCCGGTAACCAACGGCCTCGAAATCACCGAAATCAGTGGGGAGTTGAATGTCAACAACACGTTCTATCAGCTTTTCCTTTTTACGTCTGAAGCGAATCAATTCTTTAATGGTGATGATCTTCAGCTCATGCTTCTTGACGAACTCCATGAGATCAGGCACACGAGCCATCGAACCGTCTTCCTTCATGATCTCACAAATAACACCTGCCGGCTCAAAACCTGCTAAGCGTGCCAGATCAACAGCTCCTTCCGTATGTCCTGCCCGAACCAGTACCCCACCTTCACGTGCTTTGAGAGGGAAGATATGTCCCGGCCGATGGAGATCCTCAGGTCGACTTTGAGGGTCGGTTAAGATATTGACTGTATTAGCGCGCTCAAAGGCCGAGATCCCAGTGGTGCAGTTGCAGCCATCAACACTGACAGTAAAGGCAGTCCCGTGGGGATCCGTATTATGAGTTACCATAGGGTCAAGATTCAAGGCTTGGATACGTTCTGCAGTCATGGGTACACAGATTAGGCCGCGGCCATAGGTCGCCATAAAGTTGATTGCTTCCGGCGTGACTTTCTCGGCAGCCATCAACAGATCTCCTTCGTTTTCTCTTTCTTCGTCATCAACGACTACGATCATTTTTCCTGCGCGAATGTCCTCGATAGCTTCCTCGACGGTATTAAACTGAAAATCCATTTCTATCACTCCTATTTATACATTCTCTACTTCTATAGGAATCCATGTTCCGCTAAAAAGTTCATGGATAAATCCTTTTGGGGGGCATCATTTTTCTCTAAAAATCTAGCTACGTATTTGCCAATCAGATCAGTCTCTAGATTGACCATATCACCAACTCCCTTAAAACCTAAGGTTGTTTCTTGGCGAGTGTGGGGAATTAAGGATACTGTAAAACCTTGGGGCAGGACATCGACCACGGTAAGGGATATACCATCAATTGAAATCGAGCCTTTAGGTAAAATGTACTTCAAAAGAGCAGGGGAGGCTTTTATCTCAAAAACTCGGGCGATCCCGACCGGGGTAATTCTCGAAATGGTTCCAACCCCATCCACATGCCCGCTGACCATATGGCCTCCCAAGCGTGTCGAAAGTTGCAGGGCTCGTTCTAAGTTGACCTTAGTTCCGCGCCCACATTCCTTGAGATTGGTTTTATTGAGGGTTTCGGCCATGACATCTACTGTAAACAGCTGACCTTGCATTTTCACCACTGTTAAACAAATGCCGTTAACAGCAATACTATCCCCGATCTGAGTTCCTGCCAAGACATGAGGCCCTTCAATGGTAAGCTGAGCAGAGTCCGGTAGAACCCTTAAATCTGTTACTTTACCCAATTCTTCGATAATACCTGTAAACATATGTTTCACCTCGCATATCCATTCAGCTTGTGTACTTTACCTTAGCCCGGACTCGGAGATCTCCAGTAGAGAGATCGGTCTCTAAGAACTCCAGGGGGATAGCTTGAGACATCATGGGCAACTCGAGTCCGCTAAGAGGGGAGGGACCTTTACCACCAATGAGTTTGGGAGCATAAATGAATTCAATTTCGTCAACAAGCTGTGCTTGTATAAGTGAACCGGCTAATTTTCCTCCACCCTCTAACAATATGGAGTTCCAACCCCTTTTTACAATATCCCTTAACAAGTATTCATAGGGAACATAACGGGGAGTATTGTATTTCCAAACCTCAACATTCTCTAAGCCCCGGAAGAAATCATATTGCTCCGGAGGAGCGGCGTCAGTGGTAGCAATGATACATGGCGCCGAACAAGATGAGGTGAAAATGGCCGCATTGAGAGGTATCTTCAGCTCACCGTCTATGATCAAGCGAACAGGGTCACGGCCTTCACAAATCCGGCAATTCAGGGCAGGATTATCATGGTTAACGGTTTCGCTGCCGACCATGATCACATCGAATTGATTGCGTAATTGATGGACATAGGCGCGAGATTCTTCATTGGTAACCCATTTAGAGTCGCCCGATTCTGTAGCTATTTTTCCATCAAGTGTTAGAGCCGATTTGTAGAGGACAAAGGGCAGTGTTGTTTGAATCGCTTTTAGAAATCCTTTGTTTAAGTTTCTGGCTTCATCCTCCTTGAGGCCGACCTCCACTTGAATACCTGCTTCACGCAAACGAGTAATGCCACGTCCACCTACTAAAGGGTTAGGATCCGCCATAGCCACCACGACTTTTTTTATCCCTGCCTCAATCAGTGCGTCAGCACAAGGAGGGGTTTTGCCAAAGTGCGAACATGGCTCTAAGGTAACATAGGCGGTTGCTCCTTGGGCATTCGTGCCTGCTGCCCTGAGAGCATGAACCTCCGCGTGAGGGGTGCCTGCTTTTTGATGATATCCTTCGCCCACAATTCCTCCATTATTGACAATAACACAGCCAACTAAAGGGTTAGGACTGGTTCTGCCGACGGCTTGAGCCGCCAATTGCAGAGCCCTTGACATATAAATTTGATCTTGTTCCAAGTGATCACCACCGTTTCGGAGACTAATCTTAAGTAGCTTTCCATAAAAGCATATAAAAAACCCCAGAGTAACTCCTCTGGGGTACAAAATTTGCAACAAAAGAATAGTGCGTAAGCACTTTCATTTCCTCTTATCATCCAGACTTTACTGTCGGCTCTGGAATTACACCAGATCTGCCATATGGCTCGCGGGCTTGACCGCCGGTATGGAATTTCACCAATCCCCAGAGGTATTCAATTACTCTATATATACTACTCTAACCCATGAACAATTTCAACCCCTAGGGTTATTTTTCTCTATCAGGATAAGGGAGGTATACTCTTCCCGCAGCAACCCCATGAGAATGGCATCGTGATACTCTCCTAAAACGAAACGCGCTTGTCTTAACCTACCTTCAGTCTTAAAACCAAGTTTTTCGTAGGCTTTTAGGGCGCGAAGATTTCCATCCCATAAATCTAGGCTCAAACGATTAAGATTCCATTGATAAAATAAGTAGTCAAGAAGGACCTTCAAGGCATCAGTACCATACCCACGCCCCCAATAGTCTTTTTCACCAATGATGATGAAGAGGACGGCCGAACGCGCAGGGTGATTAATATCCCGAAAGCCAGTCGTTCCGATGGGCTCATGCTCCTCATTAAGAATGATATAACGGCCGCTATCCTTTTGTGGGGTGAAAAAACGTTCTTCTATATCCTCTTCATTGAACATTGTGCTTAAAGGCCAAGCACCATTAGCCCAATAATTAACTTCTTGGTCATTATACCATTTTTGGTAGATAGGAATATCATCGGGAGCCAATGGGCGAAGATAGGTTTTTTTCCCTTGCAGCACGTTCAATCCCCCCAGAAATTTTTTGCGAATAATGTGGTTTCCTTCACCAATCGCTGTGTTAAGATAATGCGAAATATGATAGCTTAAGAAATATATAAAAAGCGTGTCCATAATCCTTAAGTGGATAGTACACGCTACGAAAGTCTATTCAATGGTCGGGGCGACAGGATTTGAACCTGCGGCCTCTTGGTCCCGAACCAAGCACGCTACCAAACTGCGCTACGCCCCGTTAATAGAACGCTTTATAATATATCAAAATCATCACAAACTGTCAAGTTACAATGGAGTAAAGGCACTTTACTCTTTTATTGATTGGCTGTTGATTTTCCTATATACTTAATCATATATAGCCATAGCCGAAAATTATTATAGAGATATAAAAACAGAAAAGCGGGGGAGAAAGATTTGCGAAAAACCGCAATCATTATGGATTCAACGGGGTATTTAACTTCAGATATTATTAATGATTATAACATTCGTGTTGTAACCCTGAACGTAAATATTGGCGATGAGACTTTTAAGGAAATCGAATTATCCAATTCGGTTTTTTTCACAAAACTGGAAAATATCTCAGGATCCTCAACCACATCACAACCTTCGGTGGGTTCATTCATGGAAGCCTATCAGGCTGCGCTCGCCGATGGTTATGAAGAGATAATTAGTATTCATCTTTCCCAGAAAATTAGCGGCACCTACTCTTCAGCTATGATGGCCAAGGATTTACTAGAAAACGCTAATATTCATATCTTTGATTCTGAATCCTCTGCCCTTGGCTTAGGACTACTAGCTTGGGCGGCAGCCGACTGGGCTAGGGAAGGGCTGAATGCCCAAGAAATTTTGTCAAGACTTCCTGCCTTAAGATCGCAATGTGAGCTTTTTTTTATTGTGGATACTTTAGAATATCTGCACCGAGGTGGAAGAATCGGTGGTGCTTCAGCACTTTTTGGAACCTTACTGCAGATTAAGCCCATTCTTTATTTCAATGAAGAAGGTATTATTGATGTCTTTGAAAAAGTTCGTTCGAAAAACAAGGCGTTGCTAAGGGTCTATGCCGAACTTGATCGAGCCATGTCTTCGAAAGAAAATTACCGAATCGCTGTAATTCACGTCGGTGCACCATCAGAAGCAGCGGTCATGGCAAAGGACCTTAAGGAAAAATTCCCTGGCCAAGATGTACGGATTTTCGAAGCAGGGCCTGTTATCGCTACCCATGTCGGACCCGGAGCATTAGGCCTAGCGTTTCATCCTTGGCCTAATTGATTTTCGTAACAACAAAACTAGGGATTTATCAGTCTATTTCCAATACTTTGAGCTGAGTATAAGCTTAAGAAACGGTGGGATGATAGTGTGGGGAACATTATGGAGGTGTTGACTATGCTCAAAATCCCGCGCGATTTATTTTCACAAGAGAAAAAACCTGAAGATATCAATGCCGAAAGCTTGACTTCTGTCCTCGACGACATTTCTGAAGCTGATTTCCCCCAAACCTCTATTGAAGATATTGGTTGGGTTACGAATGTCATTGAGCCAACTCAACAACGAGGGCCTTCAGAAAGTCCTTAGGCTAATTCAATTCTTTAGAAGATATTAGTTACTTGCGCTGATTTAGATTTAAGCCATCTTATGCCTTTTTAGGACGAGATGGCTTTCTTATTTTAATTTCAAAATCTAAATTTTTAGCCTCACAATTTGTGATAAATTCCTGAATATTTAAATTTTATATTCTTTAGAAATTTAGGAAGGAATTACAAAAGGAGTAGGGAATACTTAGTTAGTTAGAGCAATATTTCACAATTTGATACATAGGATCTTATTAATCTTAGATTTAACATAATTTTCAGAATTATTGAAGGAATTCAAGTAATTATGAAGAATACACTATAGAGTTGTTTTTTGTCATGTAAAAAACCTAATCTGTATATAGTGTAAACATGTGGAAAAAAAGCCGTTGTGAAATCAGGCACGACATTGTTGTAGGAGATGAAATCAATGAAAATTGCAATCACGGGTAAAGGTGGAGTGGGCAAGACAACATTTGCAGCAAATTTAGCCTTTTTTTTAGCAGAACAAGGGATAAGAGTTCTGGCGGTTGATGCAGATCCTGATGCAAGTTTAGGTACAGTCTTAGGGATTTCTGAAGATGTCCTCGCAGAATTGAAGCCCATCGTGGATATGAAGGATCTTATTGAACAACGTATGGGAGGAAGTGGTGCTTTTTATCCGCTTAATCCGCAAGTCGATGATATTCTCGATGATTATTCTATTCATGTTGGACCGATTCGTTTCTTTAGAATGGGGAATGTCAAAGGAGGCGGGACGTCCTGTTATTGCAAAGAAAACAGCTTCTTACACGCCTTAGTAAATTCTTTAATTCTTTCTGAACAAGATACCGTCATCTTAGATATGGGCGCAGGTATTGAGCAACTTACCCGTGGAACTGCCCAAGGGGTCGATCTCTTAGTTATAGTAACTGAAGCTAGCACAGTCAGTGCTCATACAGTAAGGGTAATCCAGAAACTGGCGCAAGAACTGAGGATCCCGCAGGTTGCTGTGGTAGGAAACAAGGTTCGTTCTAAAAAGGACGAGGATTTTCTCCGGGCTCAGTTTTCAGACCAGGAGTTCATCGGTTTTGTCCCCTTTAGCGAAGAGCTGCTTGATATGTCTATCCATATAGATCATACTTCCTTTCCCAAAGTTGCTCCAGGTTCTCAACTAGAATCTATCTATAGAAATTTATTAGAGAGGAGAGAGTTATAAAGCACTACAAAGAAAATCAAACAAGTATGGTGGAAAAATAAGGTCATAAAGAGGAGGTAAAACAATGCCAAGATATCGGGATTTGACACACACCTCACGGCCTTCGAATGCGCCTCGTGTGGTGGAACCCAAAAACCCATTGCGCACATCCGACCCAGGCACTATAGAAATGTATAAAGTTGCGCAAGAGAACAACCTTGAGACAGTTTTTGAACGCTTTGTAGCCCAACAACCCCAATGTGGTTTTGGCTATAAAGGAATCTGCTGTCGCATTTGCTTAGCTGGACCCTGCCGTGTCAAAGCAGAAGAAGGACCGGCTAGTAGAGGTATCTGTGGAGCTACTGCGTACACCATTGTCTCCAGAAATCTTGTTCGAATGATTGCGGGGGGAGCAGCATCTCATTCGGAACATGCCAGACACGTACTCCATACTGTTTATGAACTTACTGAAGGAAAGGCTAAAGACTATGAAATTAAATCACCGGCCAAACTTCATAAACTAGCAGAAAAACTCGGCATCGAAACGCTAAACAGAGAAGATATGGATATTCTTGCTGATGTAGCAGAATTGGCTTATGAAGATTTTGGCAGGTTTAAGGATAAACCAGCGGCTTTTCTAGATTCATTCTTAGTAGAGCAACGCCGTAACAAATTTAAGCATACAAATATTATGCCTCGTTCCATTGATGGCACGGTGACTGAACTTATGGCTCAAACAGCCCAAGGGGTGGATGCTGACCCTGTTAATATAATTTTCGGGGGATTGAAAGGTGCTTTGTCGGATTTGGTGGGAGAATATATTGGCACCAATCTGAGTGACGTATTGTTTGGCATTCCTGAACCCATTGTTTCGGAAGCTAACCTTGGGGTTATCCAAAAATCAATGGTTAATATTGCTGTGCACGGTCATAATCCCGTCCTTTCGGAAATGGTGGTCGCTGCTGCACGCGAATTAAAGGCTGAGGCCCAAAAAGTAGGTGCAGAAGGGGTTAATATCGTCGGGATCTGCTGTACCGGTAATGAACTTCTCATGCGCGAAGGCGTATATTTAGCTACGTCCTCTGCCTCTCAAGAAATGGCCATTTTGACAGGGGTACTCGATGCCATGGTAGTTGATATCCAATGTATTTACCCATCGTTACAGAACCTTGCAGAATGCTATCACACCAAGATAATTACCACAGAAGCTATCATGAAGATTCCGAGCGCACAGCATTTGGCTTTTAACTCGGAAACAGCCATGGAAGATGCTAAGACTCTGGTCAGAACTGCCATTGAAGCCTATAAATATAGGGATCCGAAGAAAATTACTCTTTCCGGCGTGCGCAATAGCCTAGTCGCAGGATTTAGCATTGAAGCACTAACAGATATTTTCTCTAAGATTAATCCAGAACGGCCTTTCTCTGTCCTTACTGACGCTATTTTAAGTGGGCAGATTAAGGGTGTTGTTCAAATGGCAGGATGTAATAACTTGAAACGCCAACAGGATGAATCTCATGTCAGCATTCTTAAAGAACTAGTGAAGAACGATGTCTTAGTTGTGGCCACAGGTTGTTCGGCAGGTGCATTTGCCAAGATGGGCTTAATGAATTCTGAGGCTGTGGAACAATACGCCGGCGCAGGTCTTAAGAGCTTTATTAAACAGCTTGAAGATGCTAATCCTCAGTTAACTACCGGATTACCGCTTGTTTTCCATCTGGGGTCTTGTGTGGATAATAGCCGTGGTATGGACTTGTTACAAGCAATGGCCAAGGAATTAAAAGTGGATACCCCTAAAGTGCCTTTCGCAGCTTCGGCACCTGAGGCTATGCATGAGAAAGCTGTAGCTATTGGAGCTTACTGTGTCACCATGGGTATTCCAACACATGTCGGAACTCTGCCCTATCTAGAGGGAAGTGATCTCATTTACGGAATTACAACGCAAATTGCCCATGATGTTTTTGGTGGTAACTTTATCTTTGAAGTGGATGAGAAAATTGCTGCCCAAAAAATACTAAATGCCCTTGAATACAGAAGCTGGAAACTTAGAATTCATAAACAAACGGCTGAGAAATACAATACAGCTATCGCCCAAGGGTGGTAAGGAAAGGAGGAAGTATCTATGTCCATGGAGCAAATTTACGCTGATGCAATTAAAGATCCCGCCAAAGAACCTAAAAAAATACTTCGTAAGGCCTATGATGGTACCATTACGGCTATGAGTTATGCCGAGATTCTTTTGAACCGTGCCATGAAGGATTATGGCCCAAATCAAACGGTAGGCTATCCGGACACTGCATACCACCTTCCTGTTATTACCTGTCTCTCCGGAGAAAAGGTAACCACACTGGGTGAACTGGTACCGATACTCAATCGTATGCGGAATCAGGTTAAACCTGAATTAACCTTTGCCAACGCACGCCTTTGGGGTGAATCCGTTTTGTATGCTGCAGAGATTATTGAAGTGATTCATTATCTATGCAATGACGAACCGAAGGTGGAACCTTGGACTGGTTTTCTAGGCGATCCTATTGTACGGAAACATGGAATTAAGATGGTCGACTGGACCATCCCTGGTGAAGCTGTTATCCTAGGACGCGCCAAGGATTCAAAATCTGCCAAGAAGATTGTTGATAACTTAATGGGCAAAGGCTTCATGCTTTTCCTCTGCGATGAAATCATCGAGCAGCTTCTTGAAGAAAATGCCAAAATTGGCGTAGATTATATTGCCTTTCCCTTAGGAAACTTTACCCAAGTAATTCATGCGGTGAATTATGCTTTCCGGGCAGGTTTGGCCTTTGGTGGAATCCCAGCCGGACAAAGAGAAGAGCACCGAGACTACCAACGCCGTCGCGTACGGGCTTTTGTTCTTCAGTTAGGTGAATTGGACGATGTAAAAGTTGCTGCATCGATGGGGGCCATTTTCATGGGCTTCCCGACCATAACGGATCAAGTATTAGATGAAGACATGCAGATCCCTGATTGGTATATCTCCGAACCGGATTATGAAAAGATCGTTCCCCTTGCTTTAGAGGTGCGAGGGATTAAGTTGACCAATGTAGAAATCCCCATCCCGGTAAACTTCGGACCCGCTTTTGAAGGAGAAACCATTCGCAAAGGCGATACTTACGTCGAGTTCGGCGGAGGTAGAACAACCGCCTTCGAATTAGTCTCGATGGTTGGTGCGGATGAAGTAGTCGATGGTCAAGTTACAGTTATTGGACCAGAGATTGATACTATTCCTGAAGGTTCCAAGCTTCCTTTGGGCATTAAGGTAGATATCTTCGGCCGTAAGATGCAGGAGGATTTTGAGGGAGTTCTCGAACGTCGTATTCACTATTTTACCAACTATGGTGAAGGAATTTGGCACGTGGCTCAACGGGATTTGTGCTGGGTTCGGATTTCTAAGGATGCACGAGCAAAGGGCTTCTTAATGAAGCACATCGGTGAATTGCTTCTTGCGAAATTCAAACAAGAATTCCCGGCTATTGTTGACCGGGTTCAGGTCACTATTTTCACTGATCAACAAGCAGTAGAAGAAAACATTGTTAAGGCCAGAGAGCGTTATCGTGCACGTGATGCACGCTTAAAGAGCTTAACAGATGAGAACGTCGAAGAATTCTATTCTTGCTTACTTTGTCAATCCTTTGCTCCCAACCATGTCTGTATCGTAACGCCAGAACGTGTCGGACTGTGCGGCGCTGTGAGTTGGCTGGATGCTAAGGCAGCTTTCGAAATTACTCCGACCGGTCCTAACCAGCCGATTCCCAAAGGCCCGGCGATTGATGATTTCAGAGGTATGTGGCAAAGTGTCAATGATTATTTAAGACCTTCTTCGAACAATACCTTAGAAGAAGTCAATCTTTACACCTTGATGGATCGTCCCATGACTTCTTGCGGTTGTTTTGAAGCTATTATGGCTATTGTCCCAGAGGCCAATGGTTTGATGATTACCACCCGTGAACATAGTGGAATGACACCTTGTGGTATGACCTTCTCGACACTGGCCGGTACTGTCGGTGGTGGTTTGCAGACTCCCGGTTTTATGGGAATCGGGCGCACCTATCTCACCAGTAAGAAGTTCATTCCTGCTGATGGCGGAATCGCTCGAATTGTTTGGATGCCGAAAGAGCTCAAGGAGTTTTTGCGTGAAGATTTTGTAGCTCGTTGTGTTGAAGAAGGCTTAGGCGAAGAGTTTATTGATCAAATCGCTGATGAAACTGTTGGCATAACGGTAGAAGAGATTATTCCTTTCCTTGAAGAGAACGGACATCCCTGCTTTAATCTAGATCCATTAATGTAGTTTTGATTACTAATGCGGAGACAGAGCAAGCGGCTCTGTCTCCAGATAAAAACATTGGAAAGGGGTTAATGTTATGGCCTTAACCGGTTTAGAAATTTATAAACAACTCCCTAAAAAGAACTGTGGCGAATGCGGTACGCCAACTTGTCTCGCTTTCGCGATGGCGTTGGCTTCCGGGAAAGGATCACTTGACGCTTGTCCTTACGTGACCGATGAAGCTCGTGAGAATTTAGATTCTGCTTCTGCGCCTCCGATAAAAGCAATAAAATTCGGTAATGGTTCGATACTTGGCGATGAAACGGTTCTGTTCCGCCATGATAAGACTTTCTATCATCCAACAACCCTTCTTATTGAGATTTCTGATGCCCTATCTGATGAGGAAATCCAAGCTAAACTTGATGAAATCAATGGCTTGGAGTTTGATCGGGTCGGTCTCCATTACTCCATCGATGGAGTGGCTATCTTGGAAGCATCGGGTGATCCGGATCGCTTTGCCAAGGTGGTTGCTAAAGTTGCCGCTGGAACAGAGCGCTCACTACTCCTATTAAGTGAGAATGTAGACGCTTTGAAAGCGGCATTACCTAGTGTAGCAGCTCGTAAACCCCTGATTGGATCAGCTACGGAAGCTAACTACGAGTCCGTCGTTAATCTTGCCAAGGAGCATAGTGTGCCTGTCATTATTAAGGCCGAAGGAATGGAAGCCTTAAACACATTAGTAGAAAATGCTCAAAAACTTGGCTATAAGGAGTTTGTTTTGGATCCCGGGTCGCGGAACCCGAGTCAAACTCTTGCCAATCTTACTCATTTACGTCGCTTAGCTATTAAAAAGAAATATCGCCCCTTTGGCTATCCCGTGATTGCCTTCACCGCAAAAGCCGACCCTTTGGCTGAGATAGCTGAAGCCTCGGTTTATGTGTCCAAGTACGCCAGTGCCGTCGTTTTAAAAGCCTCTGCCAAGGCTCATATCCTACCCCTAATGACCTTACGTCAGAATCTATACACAGATCCACAAAAACCAATCCAAGTGGAACCCATTTTACACACTGTGGGCGACGTCAATGAAAACTCTCCTGTTTATATTACAACCAACTTCTCCTTAACTTATTACAGTGTAGAAGGTGAAGTCGAAGCTAGTAAAATACCTAGCTATATACTCCCCATCGATACCGATGGAACTTCCGTCCTAACAGCTTATGCGGCAGGTAAATATGAACCGGAAAAAATTGCCGATGCCCTGGCCAAGAGTGGAGTTGCTGAGAAAGTAAATCATCGTAACTTAATCATTCCCGGCTATGTAGCGGTCATCTCCGGAAAGCTTCAAGAAGTATCCGGATGGAAAGTCATTGTTGGACCACGGGATTCCAGTGGTATCATTTCCTTTACCCGGGCTATGTAAGATATTACAGCAGAGGGGGGAGGAGAGACATCATGAAGTACCAAGTAAAATTCTTACCAGATGATATATTAATTGAGGTAGAAAAGGGAACCTCCCTGCTCAAGACTGCTTCTCAAGCGGGAATCTATATTAAATCCAGTTGTGGCGGTGACGGAGCCTGTGGTTCTTGTAAGGTCATCGTGCTTTCGGGAGAAGTAAAATGCGAACGGACCGGAAATCTTTCGCCAGATCAACTTAGTCGTGGGGTACGCTTAAGCTGTCACACCTTTGTTGAAGGGGATATTACCGTTGAAGTCCCTCCGGAATCGCGTCTGCAAGCTCACCAAGTCCTCCTGGAGGATGCCAATAATTCATCCTTAGTCCAGGAAACTGAGAAGGATCTGATCGCCTTATATGGCTTTCAACCCTTAGCTTGCAAAGTCAATCTTCAATGTACAGAACCTACCCTTACGGATAATGCCAGCGACTGGGCCCGTTTGTCCCTGGAGTTAAAGCGAGCTCTGCCAGTCGACAAGCCTTTGGGTATATCACTCTCGGTCTTGCAGACCCTGCCCGAGGTATTGCGTCAAGCACACTGGGATCTGTCCGTTACATTAACAGATTTGGAGTCGGGTTACACGGTTCTGCGGGTTGAACCAGCAAATACTCGACCGGTCTATGGTATTGCTATTGATATTGGCACGACGACTGTTGTTGTCTACTTAGTCGATCTGGTCACAGGCAAAATCGTTGATAAGCAAGGATCTTACAACAAGCAAGCGCAATATGGTGATGATGTTATCTCGCGCATAGTCTATGCTGTGGACGCCCCTGAAAATCTAAAGGAAATCCAAAATGCCGTTGTGGGTACCCTCAATGTACTAATTGACGACATTCTTAAACGGCAGGAACTTCAGCCTCAGGATATTGCCGCGGCCATGGTAGCGGGTAACACAACCATGTCACAGCTCTTCTTAGGTATTGATCCGCGGTATATTCGCCTAGAGCCCTATATTCCCACCATGAATGCCATACCAGCAGCACAAGCAAGGGAGATAGGACTAAGACTTCATCCTGAGGCTCTGGTTCATAGCTTTCCTTCCGTAGCTAGCTATGTTGGGGGGGATATTGTTTCCGGTACCTTAGCCACTGATTTGGCGAACTCAGAAGAGATCATCTTATTTATCGATATCGGAACCAATGGAGAAATTGTCCTTGGCAACCATGATTGGCTTGTTTCTTGTGCATGTTCGGCAGGACCTTGTTTTGAAGGGGGAGGAATCCTCTTTGGTATGAGAGCTATGCCCGGCGCAATCGAACGAGTAGACATTGATTCTGAATCACTTGAGGTGAAATTAAAAGTTATTGGCAAGATCCCCCCGATAGGGATCTGCGGTTCTGGATTAGTTGATTGTTTAGCTAAGCTGCGCAAGGCAGGAATCATTGACCGGGCTGGCAATTTTCAACTGGAGCATCCTTCACAATCGCGGCGGATTCGTTCCACAGCCGATGATAAGGAATTTGTCTTAGCTTGGGCTCACCAAGCGGGGGGCGACAAGGATGTTGTCATTACCGAAAATGATGTTAAAAATCTTATTCGGGCTAAAGGAGCGATTTATGCAGGGATTCGTTCTTTGATGCAAGCGGTAGCGATTGAAATCGATATGATTGACAGAATTGTCATTGGCGGCGGGTTCGGCAATTATCTGAACATCCACGATTCGGTGGAAATCGGTCTGCTTCCTGATCTACCTCAAGAAAAATTCGAGTTTATTGGCAATTCATCAGTGAAGGGGGCGCGTCTGGCCCTGCTTTCACAAAGAGCATGGAATGAGGCTTTGGAGCTTGCCCGCAAGATGACCTATATCGAGCTTTCGGTGGGAACTACGTTTATGGATGAGTTTGTTTCTGCTTTATTCCTACCCCACACCGACCTATCCTTATTTCCATCCGTTGAAGGAAGAGTTTAGAAAGCATTGGAGGGAAGAATCGTGACAAAATATGTTGCCGTCGCAGGTAAGGGCGGAGTAGGTAAAACAACCTTCACAGCACTTTTACTTCGACAAATGGTGAAAGAACTTCAGGGAAAAACTATTCTCGCTGTAGATGCAGATCCCAATGCTAATTTGAATGAAGCTCTTGGTTTAGAAGTTACAGCAACTATTTCCGAGTTATTGGAGGATTCCAAGAACCCCAAAGCTATTCCCACTGGTATGCCTAAAGACGTATTCATCGAATACAAGCTACAACAAAGTCTCATTGAATCCAAAGATATCGATCTGCTGGTTATGGGGGGGCCACAAGGTCCTGGCTGCTATTGCTATCCTAATGATTTGCTGAGAAAATATCTTGAAACGCTGGGAAACAACTATGATTTTGTTATAGTTGACACAGAAGCAGGGCTTGAGCATATCAGTCGGAGAACGATTCCCCGAATCGATCTAATGTTCGTCATCAGCGATTCATCTGCGCGTGGAATCCGTTCAGCCGGACGAGTCAACGATTTGATTAACGGATTGCGTTCGGCTGTGAATGAGGTATTTCTTGTGGTCACTAAAACCACAGAGGGAAGCTTGGATTCACTCCAAAAAGAAATTGACAAGACCGGACTTCGGTTAATTGGGGATATTCCCCTGGATTCTATGGTTGTTACCCACGATTTAGAGGGTAGTCCCCTCTATACTTTGCCGGACGATTCCCTTGCCGTGCAAGCCGTCCAAAAAATCTTAATCAAAACCCTAAAATAGAACTAGAGAGGAGAGAGGTTCATATGGCCGTTGCTCTCATTAAAGAAAGATATCAAAATAAAGTTGGAGAAGTTATCCTCGGCGCAACCGCTACTGAAGGGGGTACACGTACTTCAGTTATTAAAGTCGGCGGAGACGCAGCTCTACCATTTCTTCATTTCGAAGGAAAGATTGATAACCGAGCAGTTATTGCAATGGAAGTTACAGATATTCCTCCTGCATGGAACGATATCGTCAAAAGTCAATTCGGAGATGTGATCAATGATCCTGTGGCTTGGGCAAAGAAATGTGTTGAAGAATACCATGCCGATATGATCTATTTAAAACTTATCGGGGCTAATCCAGAAGGGGAAAATCGTAGTTCTGAAGAGTGCGCCAAAGTAGTAAAGGATGTTTTAGCAGCTGTGGGAGTTCCCCTCATCGTAGCCGGTTGTGAGGATCCGGAAAAGGACAACGAACTCATGGCTGCCATAGCCGAAGCTACTGCAGGTGAAAACCTTCTGATTGGTATTGCCGAGCAAGATAATTACAAGTCCATTGCGGCAGCAGCCATGGTGCATAAACATAATGTTATTGCTCGTTCGCCATTAGATATCAATATTTGTAAACAGCTCAATATCTTGATCTCAGAAATGGGATTGCCTTTGAATCGTATTGTTATTGACCCCATGATTGGTGGGTTAGGCTATGGTATCGAATATGCCTATTCCATTATGGAAAGAGCACGTCTGGGTGCCTTAGCTAATGATAAAATGCTCTCAATGCCTATGATATGTACTGTGGGCTATGAAGCCAATCGTGCTAAAGAAGCTAATGCTGCCGAAGACGAGTTCCCAGGTTGGGGTGATCTTAATGAGCGCGCGATTCTTTGGGAGACCTTAACTGCTACAGCTCTTCTCCAAGTCGGTGCGAGCATTCTTTTAATGAGAAATCCTGCTGCGGTTAGACTCGTCCAGCAGAATATCAGTGATCTGATGGAAGGCGCATAACACGTAGACTTTAAAGTAAACCCGGCTTCGCCGAGCTTTAAAAGAGCGCGTGCAGTTGAGGCGAGGCCGTTGGTTGCTCTTATACTGGAGGATAGTATGCAACGAGGCTATACTTTCTGAAAGTACAAAATTATATCCCTAGAGGGTACCTTTAGGCTGTAAAAAGAAAGGACGTGGATCAATTGATTATAATTGGTGAACGAATTAATGGGATGTTTAAAGATATCGGCGACGCCCTTCGTAATAAAGATGCAAAGCCTATCCAAGAATGGGCATTGAAGCAACAAGAAGGTGGGGCTCATTATCTTGATGTTAATTCCGGACCGGCTGTTCCCAAGGAAGAACGTCCCGAGGCTTATGAGTGGATGGTCAAAGTAATCCAAGAAGTCTCTGAAATTCCTTTGTGCCTAGATTCTACAAACTATAATGCCATTGAAGCAGGCTTGAAGCTCTTAAAACGTCCGGGTATGATTAATTCTTGCCCCGCAGAGCGCGAAAAGATCGAGCGGGTATTCCCAATGGCTGTCCAATATAACGCGGCCTTAATCGGGTTGACTATGGACAATAAAGGCATCCCTAAAGATGCCGAAAACCGTATCGCCTTCGCTATGGAGCTTGTTGCAGCAGCAGATGAATTTGGGTTACCGATTGATGAACTCTATATCGATCCCCTGATTTTGCCATGCAATGTTGCTCAAGAGCATGCACCGGAAGTTCTTGAATCTATCCGTATGGTAAAAACCCTATCTAATCCTGCACCCAAAACAGTTCTTGGACTTTCCAACGTATCACAAAATGCTTTGGATCGGCATCTCATTAACCGTACCTATTTAGCTATGGCAATGTCAGCAGGCCTGGATGCGGCTATTCTTGATGCTAACGACGACGATTTAGTTGACGTTGCAGCAACCTGTGAAATCCTCTTAAATAAGAGCATTTATGCGGATTCTTATTTGAAAGTTTTCCGCCAGCGCTAAGATTGTCATATCAATCATAAGCTAATCAACTCTTCTACAGACCCCTTATAAGGGTCTGTTTTTTTATGTCCAAACAAATATTTCCTAACCGTCTCAGTAGGCGCGGATGCGAAAGGGCGACTAACTCCACGCTTCTTAAGCTGTTTATACTCAAATTAGACATACTCAGCCATTAAACTGCATAGCTATCATGGAAAAGAAGTAAACGGAGGTGGACAACTTTGGAAGCCTTTTACAGCGATGATCAAGAAATACGGGAATGGGTTGATTTATTCATCGAGAAATTATTTACCGTAAACCTGCTATCAGGAAATGACGCCGATGGCGAGTTTTATCAGGGACGGCAAGCTGTTGAAAAAATTGCATCATCTTTCCAAGAGATATTAGACCTACCCAATGAGGTCCTTATTGATGGTATCCGTCAGTTAGTAGAGCAACGATTACCTGACCATCGAGTGATAGACAATTTTCCGGACTTTTACGTCCTTATGAATGATATGATACTGGCAGGACTACAAAGCATGAGAGAGAATGAAAAGGATCGTTTTCCTCAGCAGATATCTAATTTAAAAGGTCTGCAACACATAGAGGGTTCCTCAATCATGCCAAGCTCTAGAGTGGCACTTAATGGCAGCGGGACTTTAACTAAAGATAAAGAGATGGATTCTTCCTTTTCATTAAGACATCACCTACTAAAAGCCTTTGATTCACCACTAGCTATCGATTCGTCGGCTGAAATAAGTATAGTGGAAACAGCACACAGTCCGGTTAGCGCGACAAGCAATAGCCATATAGGTGTCACGGATGTAAGCTGCATCAGTGACAATATCATAGTTGAAGACACCTTAGTTGAAGACACCGTAGTAACTGACATCGCAATTGAAGACAGCTATAACTTAGAGTTTGTTGAAGAGTATAGTAGTGCCAAAGATGATGAATCCATACCTGCTTTAAGCATGTCGGTTACTCTGCAAAAAGAGGAAGACTCTCATGAGGACATAAGTTTTCCGCCTGCAAGAGATAGAGATCCTTTTCGCTTTAATGCCCAAAAAAAGAAAAATAATGATGTTCTGGCCGAAATTCCCGTTAAGCCAGTCGTCATGATCCAGGAAATACCCCAAAATGGCATGATGCTTTCTCGTGTCCTAAAGCAACTGTATGGGGACCTGCCCATTCAATGGAATATTACTGTTCAAAACCTTGTTTTCTTTGCCAAGGCTGGAGAACTACTAATTTATATAGAACCAAGTTACTCCTCGGAAGTTACTGAAACAGAAGCAAACAAAATCATTAAGAAAATTAAAAAGGACAACTTTAGGGTCTATATCTGCAAGCACGAGGATTTGGCCTATCCAAGACGTTTAGAAAGAGGAATTCGTCGAGTAAAGCGTTAACAAGTAACTTTCAACACCCTTTTTCCATTTGACAGGTAGGATATTAAATGCAAGGTGTCGAATACAGTCAAAGAATAAAAAGGTAGTGTTGAAAAGAGGGACAACAGTGACAGACCGATTGGGTATCATCATTAGCAATACCCTAAATGCGATCGAATCCAGCAAGGAAGAGATTTTTTACATTGCCGAAACAACCCGCGCAGAAAACGAGCGATTAAAACAGGAATCTTCTCAGATTAAGGGAGAGATTCTGCGCATTATTGATGACGTGGACAAATATCAAAAATTAGAACGCCGACTTCGACAACGGCTAATGGAAGTGAGCAGGGATTTCGGGAATTATTCGGAAAAGGTGATGTTGGATACATACACTCAGACGAAAGATGTTCAAGTTCAACTACAACTGCTCCAATCCCAAGAAAACCAATTGAGAAGCCGACGAGATGAAATTGAACGTTCTTTAAAACAAATGGAAAAAACTATCGTACGAGCCGAAACCTTACTTAATCAAGTGACCTTAGCCATTAATCTTTTGCATGGCGGAATAGCCGAGCTTAACCATAACAATCCTCCTGAGAATAGGCAAGAAACAGCCCTCAAAATTATTCGTGCACAAGATGAAGAGAGACGTAGAATTGCCCGCGAGATTCATGATGGGCCGGCTCAAAATCTTGCGAATATTGTTTTAAGATTAGAAATTACTGAAAAGCTACTTGCACTTGATCCAAATCGTGTGCGAACAGAAATCTCTGATCTTAAAGGGCTGGTTCGTGCTAACTTAAAGGATATTAGGCGTATTATCTTTGATTTACGCCCCATTGCTCTTGATCAGCAAGGCTTTATTTCTGCTCTTGATAGATATTTGATCAATTTCCAAGAGACATATAGTATAATCTGCGATTTTCAAGTGTTGGGTAAAGAAAGGAATCTATTACCTGCTATAGAAGTCGCCCTTTTTCGTTCCCTTCAAGAAGGCATGACCAACATAGCTAAACATGCACATACCAATTGGGCAAGAATCCTCATTGTCTATGAGGATTCTCAAATAACTATTCAAATCACCGATCGCGGAAATGGTTTCAATGTGGACGATGCGTTTATTAATCCAGGAGATCATTTTGGTTTGATTGGTATGAAAGAGAGAATTGAAATGTTTAAAGGTCAAATGAAAATTAAATCTTCCCCATTGAAAGGGACCACAGTAAAGCTCATCATACCAACAAGTAACGAGGAGGGATGGGAATGATACGAGTTGTGATTGCCGATGACCATCCACTTCTGCGTGAAGGGTTGAGAAGAATCCTAGAATTTGAAGAGGGAATTCAAGTGGTTTGTGAAGTGGGAGATGGCCAAGGTGCGATCAATGTATCACGTACCTTAGATTATGACATATTACTTATGGATTTAAATATGCCCGGTGTCAATGGATTAGAAGCCTGTCGGGTCATACGTCGCGAAAAAGAGAAGATTGGTATTCTAGTTCTGACTGTGGATGACTCCGATGAAAAAGTATTTCAAGTCCTTCAGCTCGGTGTTGCCGGTTACCTCCTGAAGGATGTAGATCCTAAAACTTTAGTCGACTCCATCCACAAAGTATATAACGGGCAGCCAATACTATCTCCAGCAGTTACCGGAAAATTACTTGGACAATTAGCAAATCCCCCTCATACAAAAGAAACCTATGGATTGAGTGATCGAGAATTGCAAATCCTAACCTATGTCGTTAAAGGCTCATCTAATCGTGAAATCGGACAAGCACTGTATATCAGCGAAAAGACAGTAAAGAATCATCTGTCCAGCATTTTTCGCAAGCTGGAGGTTGAGGATCGTACGCAAGCCGCCTTAAAAGCAGTAAAGCTCAAAATGGTGCAGTTGGATTGATTTAATGATAAGAAAGACTTCATGACAATATCGGGCAAACGGAGGGTTATATGAAAATAAGTTTCTATGGTTCGGCACAAGTGGTAACCGGTTCATCATACCTAGTTGAGGCTGGTGATGAGCGTATACTTGTTGATTGTGGGTTATTTCAAGGTTCTAAGGCCATAAAAGAGCTCAATTATGGACCATTTCCTTATAATCCTGCGGAGATTGATGCTGTCATCCTGACACATGCTCACACCGATCATACAGGATTAATTCCTAAACTTATTAAACACGGTTTTAAAGGAAGAATCTACGCTACCCCTGAGACAGTAAAACTGTGTTCAATCATGCTTCCCGACAGCGGTCATATTCAAGAGATGGAAGTCGAACGCAAAAATCGGCGATTAGCACGGACTCGCCAAGACCTGCTGACACCTATATATACTGCCCAAGACGCTTTAGACGCTATGCAATATTTTTCGCCAGTGAATTACAATCAAAATACTGTTCTATCCGAACATTTCAGCTTTACCTTTCATGATGCGGGGCATATTTTAGGCTCGGCCTATGTGAGGTTAACCATCAATGAGGGAGGCCTTCAAAAAACAGTCGTTTTTTCTGGCGATATCGGAAACTATAACCAACCCTATATTGAAAATCCGAGCACGATATGCTCGGCAGACATTGTCCTCGTTGAGACAACCTATGGAAATCGTCAACATGAAAACAGGAGTAACCGGCTTGAACATCTAGCAGAGATTATTCGAGAGGCTCATCAAGCAGGAGGAAATCTTATCATTCCTGCCTTTGCTATTGAGCGCACTCAAGATCTCTTATTTTATATCCGTAAATTACAAACCCAAAAAGAGATTCCCGTCCTGCCTATCTATGTGGATAGTCCTTTAGCCATTGCTGCGACAAAAATATTTCAAGAGAATCCTCATAATTTTGATGATGAGACACTGGCCATGATTGATAGGGGGGAAAACCCTCTAATCATGCCAAATGTTCATTACAGCCTAACGTCAGAGGAGTCCATGGCCATCAATAAAATCGAAGGCGGCGCAATTATTATCGCCGCTAGTGGAATGGCTGATGCGGGACGAATTAAGCATCATCTTAAACATAATTTATGGCGGGAGAAAGCCACTGTCTTATTTGTTGGTTATCAAGCACAAGGGACCCTCGGCCGTAGAATTGTCGAAGGTGCTAAAGAGGTCACCGTCCTCGGCGAGAAGATCTCCGTTCGTGCAAATATCCGCAAAATGGAAGGATTGTCAGCCCACGCGGACCAATCCCAGCTATTAGAGTGGCTATCTTGTTTAGGTACAAATGCCGATAGTATCATTCTAGTCCACGGCGAACCTGATGTGCAAAATGTATTTTCCCAAAAAATCCAGGAACAGTTTGGAAAAATTCCCTGGATACCACAACTTGGCGAACAATTAGAGATTAAGGATAAAGAGATTATCCCTTATCCACCAGCAGAACCATGGCTTAAGGCCATTGAAGAACAAGCTAAGCAATCCATAGATACAAATCAAGACGAAGAGGAGGAACATGTAACCTCCGGCCTTCGATCGAATCTTCCACCTATGCCAAGAACAAAAGCTGGCAAGGTTAAGGCTTCTCAGGCTCAAGTCAACAAAGCTATGCAGCGTCTGCGTCATCGTTTGAAGGTTCTAGTCGATCAGGGTAAACGGTCAAATAATTTAGATTATACCCTGAATGTCATCGACACCATAAACCAGTGGCTCGATCAAACAATAGATCTCCGCAGGAAGTAAGGTAAGGGATGAACCCTTAGATATAAGCAAATTCTGAAGTTTGTTTCTTTATTCCTGATAAAAATCTTAAGATTTCTTCACGTCGCTTTACAGCTAGTCGTTTTCCGGTTTTTGTAGAGACCTTGTTCGGCAATGCTTCGGCAAAAATGCGGGCTCTGTCGATAGCATCTTCCGGGGTACGGATTAACTCGTCTTGTCCAATCAAACTGAATAGACGAGTGAGGCCGATATTGCCTAGATTGTCGAGGATATCCGAGTCCCGTAGGTAGAGCGCTTCATCACTTCTACCTGGCTCAGAATAGTACATATGACTTTCAATAGCTTCCAAGACAATCGGGATCTTGTGACTTGGAAAAGCCATCCTTTGCAAAATATTTGCGGCGACTCCCTTGGAACGAAGGGAGTGATCCACATTGGCTAAGGCATAAGCGGGATATCTACCTATATCATGGAGTAGCGCTGAATAATACAGTACCTCATCATCTAAATCTATGGGCGCTGCTAATTCTTTAGCAAGTAGATAGACACGTGTACAATGCTTTACTCCCCATGCATGGTGAGCTCCTGATTTATTGATAATTTGGATGAGTTCTTCATGCTGTCCCATCTGGAATCAACCTCCTAATTATTGTATAATTTGAATATACGCCACCGGATAATTATATTCCTTTAATTTCCATCTTCGGTTAACGAAATATTACCCATCTTTTCGAGCTTAATCATTGAATTTCAACCCATTTATTTAAACACCCAAAAATACTCTCCCCAAAAACTTAAAATACGTTATAATTGTCCTTTAGAGGAGTGAATTTTTATGTCTAGAACCAATCTTTATGGGAGCTTTGTACAAGCTCTTTTCTTTTCTGGAACAGTAAGTATTCCAAAGTACTTCCTAAATCATTATTCGGAGCTGGAAATCAGCCATATTGAAGCTTTGTTGATTATCCAAATCATGGGGGAGATTGAAACCAGTCCCAATCCTTCCGCTCAACTTCTTGCCCAGCGTATGAACCTAGAGGTAATTCAAGTAGAAGAAATGATTGCTCATCTTATGAGCCGCAATTATCTATCCCTGAAAAAACACTGGAATCATGAAGATCATCAATCCTCATTAGGATATAGCTTTGTTGGACTAATTGAAGAATTAGCTGAACGTTGGGCAATCGATGAATTTAAGCACTTCGAGGCTGAACAAAACCAGCGTAAGGAACCCAATGATCCACTCCAGAACTCAACTTGTTCAACTTCCATAGGACAGATTATCACCACGTTTGAACAGGAATTAGGACGCCCTGTGACCCCGATTGAATGCGAGGTCATAGATACCTGGATCACCTCTAATTTCTCTGAAGAATTGATTCTTGCCGCTTTTAAACGTGGTGTTATGGCCGGTATACGTAATTTCCGTTATATTGACTCTATCCTACGAGAATGGGAAAAAAAAGGACTGCGTACCTTGCAAGAGGTTGAAGCCGATGATGTATATTTTCAATCCAGACAGGAGAAATCTCGCTTCAAAAAAACATCCCCCCAACAGTCTAATCGTAAGGTGTCGCCGGATAAGTATGAAAATTTTTATCTTTAAGAAAGGAGCAAGAGGTACATCATGAAATCGTTAAAAGATATTATGCAAGAAAATTATCTCAATGAGCTTAAGAAAAAACGAGACATTACTGACGATACTCAAGTTGATATTTCTAACAACCTACCTAAACCCAGTGTGAATTGCTCACTTTGTGAAGATCGCGGTATAATTTTTGATGGAACCTCGGCACGTCCCTGCACTTGTATGCAACAAAAACGTATGGAAAACCTTTTTCGCCATGCGCGGATGGCGCGAGGGTTACTCAATTGCCGATTTGACAATTTTAATACAAAATATTATCAAAGCTCCTCTAAACCCCATGATCCCAACTATCTTGAAAATGCGTTGAAAGCCTTAAACGCCTCACGAGAGTTTGTTGATCGGTGTTTGAATGATTATCATGGCTTAGGACTGATGCTCACTGGGCCTGTTGGGGCCGGCAAAACCTTTCTGGCCGCTTCTATTGCCAATGCATTGATGGAAAAGGAACAACAAGTTCTCTTTCTGGTGGTTCCCGACCTATTGGATCAGCTACGCGCAACCTATAAGACGGATGAAAATGAGATGGATCTCTTGGATTCAGCTCGTGAAATTCCTATCCTTATTCTCGACGATTTAGGTGCGCACAACTACACGGAATGGACTCGCAACCGAATCTATTCGATTATCAATTACAGAATGAATGAGCAGTTACCTACAGTTATAACCTCCAATTTATCTCTAGAGGAAATGGAAGAGCACTTAGGGTTGCGCACAACCTCACGTCTTATTCAATCCTGTCGAATTTTCAAAATGGATGTTGAACAAGATATTCGTTTGCGACAATACCAAGATAGAGAAAGAAAAAAATAATGAATTAGTTTCAGAAAGTATGCATGTCCTGAAGAAGACATGCATACTTTTTTCTTAGAGAAAGAATCCGAATGGAGGTGCCTGAGATGGCCAAAATTATCGCGATTAATCGCAAATACTTTACTGTTTTTCTAAGTGCATTGTTAGTCTGTCTCCTTGGGATTGCTGGAGTCACCCTTTGGAAAACAACGCAAGCCAGTGCAAATGGAGCAGTACCTGAAGTTAAAATGTTAGGGGTCGCCGTTGAGCCCGGTTCATTTACTCAGGATTTAACCTATGGGACTGTCACCATTAAATCCAGTCAAGTTATCAACGCCAATAAGTTCGATCTGATCGCAACGGTGCAAAACACCACCGGTGGCAAAATGACCAATATTCCCATTGAGTTAGAGGTCTCCTTGGTTGGAGATGACAAACAGAAGGTAAGTAAAATCGGAACTCTTCCTTCCCTTGATCCAGGAGCAACTGCAAGAGTAGCTTTTCGTGAGATTAAGTCTCTCGGTGACGCGGCAGGGAAGAGCGCTACTGACGGACAACATAAAATCACCCTAAGAGTAAAACCAAACGTTGAGGGCGGCATTACTCAGAACACAGAAGCGAGCTTTTTCTTTAATGTAGACTCTACTGTAAAATCCCCCAGTGGAAACAAATAAGATTTGACACTGCTATTGATTCTATTATTGATATTATTATCTAGTATGATAATATAATTTCAGAAAGCAACACTAGAATGTAATATCATAATTTAGTAAACGAATGAAATCAGAAAAAACAAGAAGCTTAGCTACTGTATCAGAGGTGTATAAAATTACACCTCTTTTTCTATTTCTTTCGCATTCGGACATAATATAGATAGATTACTGAGATGCCTTGCTTAGAACAGGACAACACTGAATTCCATATATTGCTAACAAGGAAGAAGGTGAGTGCCATCAACCTCAATGAATCTTTAAGACAAGTCTCCGCTCAAGAATCATTGGCGAACTCTATCCAAGCAATAAATGTCGGCTTTGCATTTTTAACCCGCATAAGCTCTATTCCGGGTAGCCCTTCCTTTACTTTTGCCCAGCCTTTAATCAATAGCAAGCAATTTTTAGCCTCTTGGGTTTTACTGGGCTCGCAGATTCTCTTACTGTTAGCAAAAAATGTTTTTCAATTAGAAAAACTCCCCATCCATGATTTTTCAAGTGGACAGGTACTACAAATACCCATCGGTGAATTACAAAGCCTTCTCCACTATTTAGGGCCGCGGCAGCTGGGTTCTGCTACGAATCAAAGTAATATTATGAGTAACCCACTGAGTACAGCGGATCCCATTTCTTTTCCCACGGAGCTTCCTCCGGATAGCCCTTTATTTATGGCCATATATGTATCGGTTGACCTCAGCAATGAGCTATATACTCCATCTGTTCTTTCTTATGTACCCATTATGAGCTTTCCAGGTCTGCGTGGTGCTGTACCTTTTCTTATTCTCGCTATATTAGCTGTGATTTTTGTGCGTTGCGTTGTTCCTCCGGAGACTACCGGGGCAAAACCAGCTCCTATTCCAAGAAAAAGCAAGAATCAATACCTTAATCTTAGCTCAGAGGAGATAGTTACGATCTTGAAACGTTTTGGGAAGTATTTTAGCTCCCCATAAATTTGTTCGTTTATCAGAATTAGTGTATGATTGAGCGTGCAACAACAATCTCGGATAAAGGAAGTGCATCACTTTATGCAGCAAGTTAGTAAGCTCGGCCGTGAAAAGCTATCTAGCTTAGTAATACTTTTTTCCCTCCTCTTTACAATGTTAACTTCTATCGGAGTTAATCTTCTTGATGTTAAAATTCTCAATATCGAACTCATTGATCGTGAGTTGTTTTCTGTGATTACCGAGAAGGGAAATGTAAATATCCATCCGGACGACATTCTGCGGATCGAAAGAAGCTTCACAAAAGCATCTCTAACAGGCGAAACTGTAGAGCTGGATAAAATCTATACTGATAAGGGGTTTATTTACCTTTCTTCCCAAGCACCGTATGCTAAGACAGGACAAAAAATAATAAACTCTGTAGATTATTACGGATTACTAAAATGGGAGCGCGCTGGCGTCGACCTAGAGTCTATCAATAAACTAGGATACTCTATCGGCACTCCAGCCAACCATGTCCCAATCCTTTTCTCTTTAATTTCATTGCAGTATGCTGCTTTATCCGTTGGCGGAATGGCTTTGATGGTCCTTGTTTTTCCCCTTCGTTTTGGAGAAGAGGAACAGGATACTACTTCAACCTTACCTTCTCAGGGACAGGAATTGATTCTCGATGATTCTGTGGAATACAGTGTTAAGTAAGTTACATACAATTAGTGGCATAACCATAGAAAACAAAAGCAGACTAGGTTAAATCTAGTCTGCTTTTGTTTTGTATATCACGTGTTTCAGATAAGCGGGTGTTTAGAGATCACGACTAACATATTCGACAAGATCGGCTACTCGGCAGGAATAGCCCCACTCATTATCATACCAGGAGATAATTTTAATAAGGTTATCCTCAATTACCATCGTGGATAATCCATCGATAATTGACGAGGCTGGATTTCCGTTAAAGTCGCTAGATACTAAAGGTAGTTCTGTATAGTCTAAAATCCCCTTCAACTGGCCTTGACTGGCACTGCGGAGAACCTCGTTGATTTCTTCTTTAGTGGTGTTTTTCTCGATTTCTGCTACTAAATCAATTACCGAAACATTCGGTGTCGGAACGCGCATGGAAAAACCATTGAGTTTGCCTTTAAGCTCGGGTAAGACCAGAGCTACAGCCCTTGCCGCACCTGTCGTCGTAGGAATGATGGAAAGCCCTGCTGCCCGAGCCCGACGCAAGTCTCGATGCGATTGGTCTAAAATCTGTTGATCGTTTGTATAGGAATGAACAGTGGTCATCAACCCCCGTTTAATTACGAAATTATCGTGTATTACTTTAGCTACGGGAGCCAAACAATTGGTTGTACAAGATGCATTGGATATCACATGATGTTTTTGGGAATCATATTCTTTTTCATTAACGCCCATAACGATCGTTATATCTTCTTCCTTAGCCGGAGCGGTAATAACAACTTTGCGCGCTCCACTTTTTAGATGCTTCTGGCAAACAATGCCATTATTAAACTTACCACTAGACTCAACCACGACATCAACGCCTAATTCACCCCAAGGAATATCTCCAGGCTCTGTGTGGGAAACTACTTTGACCAGTTTGCCATCCACATAGAAGCCGTCCTGCGAATATTCTACATGTGCTGGAAAAATACCATGCACAGAATCGTATTTTAAGAGATGAGGCAAAATCTCACCAGTTGAGCGATTATTGACCGCAACGATTTCAATTTCTTCTCTTCCGTAAGCTGCACGAAAAACGTTCCGTCCAATACGACCAAATCCATTAATCCCAATTCGAATTGTCAACTTACCGCACTCCTTTATAAATCTCAATACAATACATACATTTGATAGTTTAGCATTTTTTTCAGTATGACACAATTACTTTTTGGTGGTAAATGTGACATACTTGATGGCTTTATTTAATCTACATATAGATATGTCATTCCTGTTTTAACTTTCCATTGGCTATACTATACACGAAAATCTAAATTTAGGAGGATCTGGTATGCAAGTCACTGTAACTCATATTAAAGAATTACACTTCGAAGGCGAGGGAGGCTCGAGGCTTCGTACGCAAATAGATAGTAGTGTGACCGCAGGCGGTTCAGGTTATGGATCTAGTCCTATGGAGCTTGTACTCATGGCCCTTGCTGGCTGCAGTGGCATGGACTGTGTAACAATCCTTGAAAAAATGCAAATTGATTATGATCGTTTTCAGATTACAGTAGTCGGCGAACGGGCTGCTGAGCATCCACGTATCTTCACCGATATAGAATTAACTTATGAGTTTTGGGGGAGTAATCTACCTAATGATAGAATAATGCGTGCTATTCAGCTTTCTTTGGAGAAATATTGCAGCGTGGCAAATATGATTGACAAGGCCGCTAACCTAACATATAAATTGGAAACCTATCCAATATAAACAGTATTTGTTTAGAATAAATTAATCCATTTTAAGTTGAACCTCAAGTCAGCTTTTGCTATACTTATTCGTGTTCATAGTTACACTCTGATAAGCCGCAAACCATAAGATGCGGCTTGTTTTTATCTTGCTTTGATGTAGATTATTAATGAAAAAGTGCACAATAGAGGAGTGATTGTTAGAACATCATGATGAAAAAAGGCAGAATCCGCTGGAAGATGATAATTACTTTCCTTATATTTAATATTATTTTTGCAAGCTGTCTTGTTCCTTTTGTATTATTCTGGGGACCTTTTGAAGCGCTAAAGGTGATGGCTGTCGGAGCAGTTGAGACATCACGTCATCCCCAGGTTGTGCGATTCTTTCTTTCCGATGAGAAAATCAGTGAGATTATGCACACCTATGATAATCAAGGGGCCCAAGTGGGATTAAATATTGACCGACAAACCAATACAGAAAATACGACATCAGGAATTATTATTGAAGATATTAAAGGTCAAAATTTCAAGGGAAAAGTCATGCTTATTACTGACCCAAAGCGAGTTAAAGTTGCGGTTACTCAAGAAATCGGGGTAGCAGGGGAACGGCTCACGGATATGGTCAAAAATGCTGAGGCAATTGCCGGAATCAACGCCGGCGGCTTTTATGATCCCAATGGTGAAGGTAACGGCGCTTTCCCTGATGGAATTACAGTAAAGGATGGAGAAATCGTCCATAACAATGTTGGTGATAAGACAGTCGACTTTATTGGCCTTAATGCCGAGGGGAAGCTTATCATCGGACCAATGAATATAAACGATATTAAAGAAAAAAATATTAAAGAGGGGGTAAGCTTTTATCCGCCTCTCGTTAAAAATGGCAAGCCAGCTGTTTCTGGAGATGGGGGCTGGGGAATTGCACCTCGGACCGGTATTGGTCAACGGGAGGATGGTACCATCATCTTTGTTGTGATTGATGGTCGTCAACCTACCTGGAGTATCGGAGCAACCTTAAGAGATATGATGAATGTATTTATAGAGTATGATGCCGTTGAAGCAGTAAATTTGGATGGCGGCTCCTCATCAGAGATGGTCTATAGCGGAAAAGTTATGAACAAACTTTGGAACATTTTTGGCGAACGGTATATCCCTACCGGATTTGTGGTTATGCCTTAAATGAATGGAATAATGGGGGTGTATACGTGAGGAAGAAGACGCGTGCATTTATGCGAACGCTAACAAGTTGGATTATTGTCTCTCTAATGCTCCAATTTACTTTTTATTTTTTCCTAAATGGACAGGTAGAAAAGATTATGGCTCCAGTCATAGCTCAACCTATCGTAGTCGAGAATTTAGAAGCTGAGATACCTGGAACAAATCTAGAGAACCTACAGATATCTTATGGTAAAGATTATTTAGCTTACCATGAAAACGGGGTGCTGAAGGTTTATAACCTACGTCAAGAAAAGGTAGTTTTTGAAAAAGCCCCGACCGGGGATAGCGATTATGATATGGGGGTTATTTACTATCAATGGCTCCCGGACCGTGATACCCTAGTTTACTTTTTCGCCCGTAAGAATCCAAATCCAACAACCACTGTCATCGTTCCTATTGAGGAAGTAGATGAACAGGGATCTGTAGATAATAGTGCAGCCACATCCCCAACAACTGAACCTGATGCTGTTGAGGATCCTAATCAGGCACCAAACCCAAATCCGACAACATTGGAAAAGCCTATTAAAAAGGTGCCGAAGACACGCACCGAAATCCGCTACAACAACCCACAGATAACTGAGGTCTTTACTTTGGAGCTTCCTCCCAGTGACGAAAAAGAAATTGCGCCCGATGATCGCTTTAACCGAAGTATTGATAGTTTCCCCGCTAGGGGTGAAATCAAGCAAATGGTTGTCTCCACCTTTACGAATCTGCTCTATCTGTCCATTGAGGATAAGGGGCAGTTCCAACTGATGGAGATTGATATCATGAAAAATGTCAGAAACTTAAATCGAGCGCAGGAAACGCTCGCTCAGCTGGCTGCTTCAGATAAGTTCGGAACCTTATATGCGAAAAGCACTTCCGGCCAATCTGAGCGGATTATTGCCTTACAGGGCTGGAATAGAGAAGTTATCTCCGAGGATTCTGATGATATTATTCTAGGAAACCGAGCCGGAACTCTATATTTGGGTCATGTTCAAAATAACACTTTAGTGAGCATACGCAGTGCAGAGGAGCATTCTGAGGAAGATAATCTAGAATTCAAAACCATCTGGGAAGGCTCGATACCCTTTGGCGACCACAAGAATGTAATTATTGGAGCTAAGAATGAAATCATCGTCTATGATGACCAAAAAGCTCATATTATCCAAGGCGGTAAGAACAAAGAGGTTACACTCAACGGCGAAGAAAATTATATTTCATTCGATGGGGTAGAGCTGATTCAAGTGACACGTGTCGGTATGTCGACCAAAATTAAACTTCAACCTCTCCAGTAAGACGATTCATAATTAAAGGCAATAAATATGTCAATACAATCAACAAGCAAAGACGGAAGGGCGAACTCTTCCGTCTTTGCTTGTTCTACCAGACTTTTGGCTTCGATCCTGGGCTTTCTACTGTGACATATTTTCTTCTTGGAGTGACTCCTGCTCAGCCTCAGGATAAGCGGTGCTACTTGTCATGGACCTTAACTGGTCTTCCAGCTGGTTGAGCAGTTCACGAAGTTGTTCAATTTGCTTGAGGAGAGATTGGGTATCCTTGATCATTGCGTTTTCTTGAGAAACCGAATTCCCAGCTGTGGAGCTCACAGAAGGTTCATTTTGATTCGCTGTATTCTCTTGGGGAGAGTTGGTTAGAAGGATTTTCGCACCAAAGAGTTGAGCAAGTGCGTCTTCAAGGGTTTCGGCCATAACAATCCTATCTTCGTAAGCGACGACAACCCGTCTCATTTCAGGAATGCTACCAACGGTATCAGCTTGTAAGTAAATTGGTTCCACATATAAAAAGTTCTCGGCGATGGGGAGCATTTGCAGATGACCACGTATAACACGGGAACCCTTTTGATTCCATAAAGCCAACTGTTTTGATATTTCCGGATTTTGATCGATTCGTGACTCAATCTGGAGAGGACCATTCACCTCAAGATTCTTGGGGATTTTATAAAGCTTTAATTCCCCATAATGCTCTCCATCCATGCGAGCAGCCAGCCAGCTGATCATATTGTTGCGACTGTTTGAAGAGCTCGAAGCTGGAGTAAAGGGAATCATTAAAGCTAATTCGTGTTGATTGCTACCGGGAATTCGCATGACGCAATAATGCGATTCGACGTTTTTGGGTTCCGAGCCAGAGGATTCTTTTGCTATATCCCAAGCATCTTCTTTGTTATAAAACTCAGCGGGGTCTGTCATATGGAAATTCTTCAACATATTGCTTTGGATTGTAAAGAGAGTCTCAGGGTAGCGTAGGTGTGCACGGAGTTCTTCGGACATTTCCGAGAGATCCTTAAAGACCCCTGGGAAGATTTTACGATAGGTTTGCAGGATAGGATCTGCGGTATCGACTGCATAAAAACTGACAGTTCCATCATAGGCATCAACCACAACTTTTACTGAATTGCGAATATAATTAATCTCTCGAGCTTGGTCCATACGAGAGTAGGGGAAGGTTTTCGAGATAGTATAGCCATCAATTATCCATCTCAGGCGTCCTTTATCGACAATCAAGTAAGGATTCTCATCGTATTTAAGAAAGGGTATAAGCTTTTCGACACGCTCCATAATGTTGCGGTGAAGCAGAATGCGACTTTGGGAATTCACCTCATTCGCTAAGTAAAATCGTGGTGTTGTGTGTTTTAGGGAGAGCATCAGTCGATTGAGGGGAGTGAGTTGAATACCCGACTTACCCTGATAGTTTGATTCTACATTAGTGTTGCCCTCAGGATAATCGAATTCCTTTATGGCAGTATTGACGACAACCCATTCATTGGTGAGTTCTCCGAAATAAATGCGAGGCTGAGTCAATTGAAACTCCTGATGATTGGTAGTGGGTGGTGCATCTCTAACAGCAAAGTTCGGTAGCCCTTCGGTAACAGCATTGGCAAAGGAAGCAACAACTCCAAAACCATGAGTGTATTTAAAACGGAAATTGACAAAGGTCTGTGCAGTACTCGCCAGATCATAGGGTGATAGCTCACGAGGAGCAAGCAACACTTGTCGATACTCACCATTGATTAGATAGCGATCAACATCGATGTCCGAGAACTTGTAATACTGCTTTATACCTTGTTTTTGAGTATAAATTTGGCTCATGAGGCGAGGATCGTTTAAGCTAATATTATTTAAGGTGGGTAGCTCTTGCTTAAGGAGATCTGCTGATATAGGTTCATTTCCTTTATATTCTTCTACGCTAATTTTATCCAGCCCATAGGCGAAACGCGTTAAAGATATCTCATTCTGAATATAAGGTAGTTCTTTAGCTAATTCGTTGGGTACCACGACTAAGGACTGAACAACTAAAGGCCATAGGGTTGAGAGAAGTGCGCCACCAAGCAAAACAAATAGAATAGGGAGGGTTAAAAATCTTATTTCATTCCTAAAAAATGACACCAGTCCACCGATGAGACCTAGGGCACATAAAACTATCAAGATCTTGAATGCCGGCAAAGTAGCAGAGATATCAGCATACCCTGCGCCTGCTATCAGTCCCTGTTGAGAATAAAGCAACCGGAAGGTACTAAAATAATAGCCAAATCCCTTGAAGGTAAAGAGAACCATCGCCAATAAGGCAAGGTGGCGGCGAGCAGCAGGACTTATTTCAATAGTATGTTTACGCCATAGAAGCATGGAGTGAAACCTGATAACGCCTGTGAAAATGTAGAATAAGGTAGTAATAATTGCCAGTAGAAAAAGAGGGCCGAAGAAGACACTGTAAATTGTATATAAAAAAGGAAGTTGAAACACATAGAAGCCCAGATCCTTGAAAAATATCGGATCTCCTTGACCGAACGGGGTAGGATTCATGAAGGTCAGGACCTCTAGCCAACCTGTGAACCCCGCTACAAAGCTCACACCAAAACTAACTAAAGCAGAAATTACTACTAACCAGATTGTCATCTTTTTTTGACTCAAGCGGTAGAAAGGACGATCCATTTCATGGACGAGCCTGAGGCGTTTTTTAAGTCGTTCATTAACAAAGGTTAGAATCGCATGGCGTATAGACAAGAGGGTTCCAGAGATAAAGAGGAAGAGAATGGTTCCATTGCCGACCTGAATAATCCCTTTACTTATTAGAGGTGTCCAAAAGAGTTGGTCGTAGCCAAGATCTGAGTACCATAACCAATCTTCAAAAAGACCACTTATAGCGAATAAGCTAATTATCAGGGAGGCAAGCAAGATAAGTAATAGGCGAAAAATTCGTCTCAATCCCATCCCTCCTTCGCATATGCTATTATTTGACATGTAACACTATTTTGCCCAATAACAAGAAAACCCAGAACTTATTCTTATAAATATATTAATGATTACAAAATATATATGAA
>NZ_JBBWUA010000017.1:0-69788 GCF_038181555.1 Desulfitobacterium sp. THU1
CGGCTTCAGGAACGCTTCGACAACCGTGCTCCTATGGAAGTTCGGGCTGCTGCACTTGAAACAGATTCTCCTGCACAATATCCCATTCCAGAGAACAAGCGTATTCTGAGGTACAAGGCAAAGTTTGCCGCATAAAAAATAACTACCACCAATTTGGCAGTAGCTATTTCTATAACCTTGTTTATTTATTTCCCTGGTCTACCTTGACAGGGGCGGATCAGTATCTTATTGCTGGATCAATCGGCTACTTTATTATCTTATTAAATAAATAGGATAATTTAGCACTAAAGTCTCCTAGGAAATTACCCAGTCATCTATAAGATTAACAATCCCGATTCCTCGGTGCGATAATCAAAGCTGTCCTTAAGGCTGTGGATTGTATTTACACGGTCTGGTGACCCCATCCTTGGGCACTACTTCATATTTCTTGCACGGATTGGCACATATCGTGCCGCTATATAAACAGTTGACGACGGGTCTGGGGGGACGTTTCGGTAATTCGGCGCCACATTTCTTACACTTCATGGGTTCATCTGGATTATCAAGATTCAACATGTTACACTCGGGACATATTTTTGGCCTAGGCTTAGGCGGTTTGCAATTTCCACAGAAAGGGTTACATGACCAGCACATTATTTTGCCCCCTCAACTGCTTTTTGAAGTCAAATGGTACTCTGAGCCAGGATTCGTAGAGATCCTCGATTATAGCATCAAGTTCTCTGATTATTGGCATATTTATTTGACAGCATTCCTCATCCTCATCAGCTTGACCTAATAGCCCTTTGCTAAGATTCTTGTGGTTTAAGGAAACACTTTGCTCAATGTCTTCAAATAATTGGGGATGAGCAAGATACACTGCGGCTAAAAGATCCCTCACATAAAAGCCATCCGATCTCAAACTAAGTTTGCTATACTCTAGCCAGGATAGACTACGATTGACAATATAACACCCAATCGGACTTTTTCTGAAATTAAGACGATTCATGAATTCAGAACTATTCATAAACAACTTGAAGCCCATATTATGATTAATGACTGTGAGTCTCTTACCTTCCCTCAACACCCATTGGGTAGCGAAAGGATCTGCCGAAAAATTCCACTCGTCAAGGAGCTTCCCGCTGATCATAAGATCACGAGGTATTCCTCCCACGATAAT
Source organism: Desulfitobacterium sp. THU1 (assembly GCF_038181555.1). Taxonomy (NCBI): domain Bacteria; kingdom Bacillati; phylum Bacillota; class Clostridia; order Eubacteriales; family Desulfitobacteriaceae; genus Desulfitobacterium; species Desulfitobacterium sp. THU1. The sequence goes on from NZ_JBBWUA010000017.1 coordinate 1,157, forward strand.
GAGATGGGCAATTTTATTAAAAAAATCATGATCCTTGACATATGCTGCATACAGATTGGTCAAAGCACCCGTCGCTATGATAGATAATTCACCGGGATAGTCATTAGCCATCTCAACTAGATAATCAGCTGCTTCACTTTCAAGGACGTAGCGGTTAGCACACCCGCGTAAGATCGGGATATCCATACGACCCATTTCTTTAAGCATATTTTCAGTAGTTCGATAAACGGTATCGATCTTACCATTACCATAGGTTGTGGTAATTCCGCTCAATTCGATATCCTTTTGTCCCATTAAATAGAATATGGCCAGCCCATCATTTATATCAGAACCCGGAACTCCCATGGTATTATCACAGTCGATAATTACTTTCATATCAATCTCCCTCGCTGAAGAAATTTTGTCTTACCCTTCTATTTGCAATAATCATGCCATAATAAAAAGACCTAAAACCCTCATTCTAAGCCTTTTCCATCTTACACCTATGTTTAGATATACCGAAGAAATGTCATTTTCGGACACTTCAATTTCATTTTGATAAAGAAAACTACCACCTTCTTCATATGCAAAAATGCCTCCTATCTTATAGGAAGCATCTCACAAATCAATGGTCGAAACCATAATCCTTCAGTTTTCTATACAGGGTGGACCTACTTATACCCAGAAGTTTAGCGGCATCCGGTATAGAGTTTTTGGAATGTACTAATGCTGTTCTAATTGCATTTCTCTCTAGATATTCAAGAGATAAAGAGTCTTTTTCAAAGGAATGCCCCTCATTTACAGGAACTGAGTCCAATAAAATATATTGGGGCAGGTTATCAAGATCGATTACATTATCTTGAGCTGAATTTACGGCAAAAATCAAAGCATTTTGAAGCTGACGAATGTTACCCGGCCATTCATATTCTTGAATCTTTTTAATGGCTGTTTTTGTAACTTTAGGTGTCTTCCAGCCTTGCTTTAGACAATAATTTTTAATGAAAAACTGACTGAGCACATCGATATCATTTTTTCTATTCCTCAAGGGAGGAATGTTTATAGTTAACACTGATAACCGAAAATATAGATCTTCCCGATATTGCTTTTCCTTGACCATTTTAAAGAGATTTTTATTGGTTGCCGCGATCAGTCTAAAATCCACCTTCTTATAGCGACGACCACCGATCCTCATCACTTGTTTGTCCTCTAAAGCCCTGAGTAAAACTGCCTGCAACTCAAGGGGCATATCTCCGATCTCATCAAGAAATAGCGTCCCACCATGGGCTAGTTCAATCTTGCCCGGACGTCCAGTACGCTCTGCACCGGTGAAACTACCGCCCTCATAGCCAAAAAGCTCGCTTTCAATGAGTTCCCGAGGCATAGCTGCACAATTGACCGCCATAAAAGGTCCCTGAGGACAATAGTTATTGTGAATGGCTTGGGCAAATAGCTCTTTTCCCGTGCCACTTTCACCGATTAGCAATATATTTTCCGGTGAGGTCGAAAAACGCTTGGCAAGGGAAAGAACTCTTTTAAACCCTTCATCCTCACTAATAATATTTTCAAAAGTATAGGTTGCAATTGAACCAGTGCGGTTTGTCGCCGCTGCGTTTACCTTCTCTACATGGTTCAGCCGTAGCACCGCTGCTTCGATCTGACGAGTTTTATGGTCGCATATCGGACGAATATTGATCATATATGATTGTTCATCATTGCCAGCAACAATATTTTCCTCAAGATCAGTATTTTTCCCTGCACCTACAAGAGCAATAACTTGCGAGTAAGGACTCAGAAACTCATTAATGTTCCTACTTCCCTTATCCTCGGTTCTAATTTTAAAGATTCGTTTAGCTTCTCGATTCAGAGTCAGGATTTTACCCGCGGGATCAATGGTAATGATCCCCTCATCAATTACTTCTAAGGTTGCCTCTAAGGTATCCGCGGTAGTGTTTAACTCATGAAGTGTCTTGAGCAAATTCTCATTGCTCTCAACAAGCAACTTATTGGATTTGTTGAGCTTTATCTGAGTCTCAATAGCCTTAGCCAGAGCAGTGATTAAACCCAGAGTATGAGAAAGCAAGTTTTGGAAATAGTCCTCCTCTAATTTGTACTGGATTGGCTGACCCAAGATAATCGTAGCAATGACTTCCCCGTCGTCCCCTAGAATAGGGGCCGCAGAGCCCACAATATCGTGCAACCGGACACAATAATGTTCCGGACCATATAATTGTACAGGCTGTTTAAGTTTCGCGCATACAGAATGGACACAGGTCCCTATCGTGTTTTCATTCCACACGATCCCCTCAATAGGAATTCTCAACATATCCCCGACTTGAAGTATGAAGGTTCCATTTTTATCACATAAATACATAATATATCCACATGGTAGAACAGCCATTTCCTTAAACCTGTTCATTAGAGGCATAGTAACCTCAATTAGTGGACGATTACTCTCGACTATCTCAGCATGCTCTGCAGCGCTGATATGCGGTATATGTGCTTTATTATGAGGATCTATGCCCTTGTCCCGGCATCTTAGCCAGGACTCGGCTACCTCCTTGCTAATGTAACTACTTTCACGAGGATCCACATTATGAGGATCGGTTAAAAACCTTTCCTTCAAATCTAAAACTCTGTCAATACGCTCAGAAGTGATGTGAGCTGAACGCAATGTGTCACTTTTTATAGGGATAAAATCCCGGTCATTCATCACCATAAGATCCTCCTCTATAATCATGACTTTTCTATACTATTAGAAAAGTTTCACTTAAGGAATAAAATTCCACATGCAAATGTAAAATCCTCCTATGAAATTTATTATTAGGTGTGTAGGCTTAAGATAAAGGAAACCACCTTAAGCCAACACATACTTAGGCCTTTCTAATTCGACAAGAAATTCCGTTATAGGTCCAGGTCCCCACTAGTGGATCAGAAGTCTCAAAGTCTCCACTTGTGAGAAGATTAGCGTTAGAAAGCCAAATGCCACCCAGTTCGGGCTCAGAAGCTTTCATCTCGGGATACCACCAACCATACTCTACACTCAAGACATCTTCACACATAGTAGTAAATTGGGCCCTGAAGCGACCTTTACCTCGCTCAGTCTCCACATCCACCAAGCACCCTTCGTCAATCCCCAGTCTTTTACCTGTCTCTGGACCCATTTCCACGATAGGCTCTGGATGCATCCGACGAAATCTTTCCAGCTGATGGTAGCTAGAAGCGTAATACGGCTGGAATCGAGCACCGCTCATAAGAATTAATGGGAAGTCCTTCTCACCTGCAGGAAGCTGACGAGGGCTAGGCAGAGGATCTCCCCCTATCTCTTTGAGAAATTCGCTATAGATTTCCACCTTGCCACTATTTGTAGCGAATCCGTGGGGATGCCCTTCGGCATCCGGCTCTTGATACTTCTTATACCGATTTTCATCAACGTATAATCCGAAAAGAGAGAAATCTTCCCAAGAATAACCGAGAGGGGATAAACTATATTCAAGGGCTTCCTGATAGGTTTCCCAGGGCCATTCCTCCTCCTGACCGAGTCTGAGCCCCAACCCTTTCCAAAAATAAAAATCTGGTCGCCGCTCGTAGTAGGGCTCAACAGCTTGATCTCCCCCGTAGGCCGTATTCGCTACCCCCGCCTTGGTCTCCAATATGGGGCGCTCTAAAACCCCAGCACTGGGTAGAATGTAATCTGCTAACATAGCGGTCGGTGTTTCAAATAATTCCAAAACAACCAAAAGATCCAGACTCTTCAACGCCCTATAGATTAGCTCTGTATCAGCTTGTGTGAGGAGTGGATTTGAGGCCATGACGATCATCGAGCGAATGGGATAGGGGTCTCCGGTCAGCATAGCCTTCCAGACCCGATTAGGGTGAGCGGAAGTCAAGTAACGCATGGGTAAACGTTTATTGTGTTTCATGGTCAATTCGCGAAGCTTAGCATATCCTTGATAGGATTGGAGAGATAACTTCTCTTGAGAAACCGATTGGGGTTTCTTCTCAGCAAAGGGCTCACTGAGTTCCAGCTCTAATTCCGAGAAAAAATCCGGCATTTCACCTAAATGAGATGCCCCCGCTACATCCAAATTGCCTGTGATTGCCCTTAAGATTGCTAGAGCACGATGGGCAGGAAAGCTATTCAGCCCTAATTGGTCAATTCCTCTTCCACTATATAAACACGCGGGTGTGTTTTGGGCGTATAAGCGGGCGGTCTCTATGACATCCTCTGCTTTTACACCTGTAATTTCTTCTACATAAGAAGGAGAATATATCGTGAGATGGTTCACCAATTGCTCAAAACCATGACACCATTTGCTGACAAAATCCTGATCATAGAGATTTTCCTTGACAATAACATGCAATAGCCCTAACGCTAGTACAGCATCTGTTCCTGGACGTACGGGTAGCCATAAATGGGCTATCTCTGCAGTCCCGGTACATCGTGGATCAACAACGATCAATTTCTTCCCACTGCCAGCGAATTCTTGAACAGCATGCCAGAACAGAGAATTATCTGATTGGGAAGGGTTTATGCCCCAGAGGATCGCACATTCTGTCTTATCTGGATACAATTCGTTATCCACAGGCCAGCCATAAGTAATGGAATTAACCCATATCCCGGGATTCCAGCAGATTTGCCCAATGCCCATATTATTGGGACTTCCAAATAGGGACAAAAAGCGATGGAGTGGCCAGAAAGTCGTATGCGGTCCGCCGATACTGGTAGCCAATACCTCAGGACCAAACTCTTCCTTTAGGGATTGGAGTCTATCGGCAATTTCATCGAGGGCTTGCTCCCAGGAGATTCTTTCCCACTGGCCACTACCCCGTTCACCGACTCTCTTTAAAGGATAATTGATCCTTTGGGGATGATCCATAACCTCAGCAATCATGGGCCAGCGCTTACACCCCCGCATAATTTCGGCATTATAAGGGAAGCGGTTAGCATCAGGCTGCACTTTGAGCACTCTTCCATCCTCTACTGTGGCAATGAGCCCACATTGATATCCACAAAAACGGCAATTAGTTGGAACTGTTTTTCTATTACTCATACGCCCTCACCTGCTGTCTCATAATATCCGATAACTTTTTCCCTTCAATATTGGTCAACTGATACCCGCAAAAAGGAATTAATCCCCCTGCTTTTCCTGCAACGATCATGCTGCATTCGCGAAGCTTCTTAAGGTCCATGTTTCCGGCATCAATATAATTTTCAATTAAGATGGTCAAACCCGGTTCAAGCTCAGGATATTGCATATCAGCGATATCGGCAAAAACCGAGCCTTGAGGACTCTGGGGATTAAAGGATTCAATATACTCTTCGATAGTCAGGCGCCTGGAAAGAGGCTGAATCACTCCTTTATCTTCCACTAAGTAAGTAGAGCTGGAACATAAAGGATTAGAGCATCCCAAGGGCCAAAAGTCTGAGGGTTCAATCATACCTTTGCTTTGCTCAGAGATCATAAAAATTACATCTCCCATGGTTAACCGTTTAAGCAAGGGTACATCAAATCGTCCAGAACCAAAGGCTGGTTGGTAGGCAATCCCCACAATGACATCTCTGTTTTCTAGTGCAAAATTAAGCACTTGACCCATTTGATCTTCATTGATTCCTTCAATTACTGTCATGGCCAAAACTACTTGAACCCCTGCCTCACGGCAGTTTTCAATAGTTTTAAGTTTTGTTGGCAATAAATTTTCACCGCGTATTTGCTTGTAGACTTCCCCTGTCATACCGTCAAATTGGAGATAGACCCCACTAATACCAACCTCAGCAAGATCTTTTATATAATCTAGGTTCTGACCGATGACTACCCCATTGGTATTGACTTCAATGGCCTGAAAACCAATCTCCCGACCTAAACGAATGATATCGGCTAAGTCCCTGCGGGTAGTGGGCTCACCACCCGTTAATTGGATACTCGTATCGGAACTAGTGTTTTTAAGAATATAGCGGAACTTCTCAGCAAGTGCATCTAAGCTTGGATTTGGGTCAGGGCGAAAATCATTGGCGGCCATAAAGCAGACCGGGCAACGCAGATTACACCCTTCGGTTACCTCGATCTCCACTAAGGTTGGATGGCGCAGATGAGCCTCACACAACCCGCAATCACTTGGGCATCCGTCTTTCACAGGAATGGGTGAATGAGGAGAAATTGCTGGTAGTTTAAACTGATTCATCCACTGATAATGCTCCACATTCGGCCATAGATAGGTCGTATGGGCTCCGTGTTCGGAACAGTTTTTCTCCATATAGACCGCCTGATCACGAACCACGATCTGGGCTCGAACAACCTTTAGACAGATCGGACAAACGCTCTGGGTATGATCAAGGATCATACCCTCTTCCCAATGCTGCTTCATATATTGATTCCTCCATTTTACCGATCAAGTTATTTCCGTCACTTGAAACCTAAAAAAATAATGAGTAGGTGCAGGTTCTCCATAGCCAGTGAGCCCACTGGGTCAGCTTCAGAGAAGCTGCACTCTCATTTCTAATTTAAATTTGCTTTGTCCAAACCTTTTGTAAGAAGGTTTCATCCCCATGAGGGAGTCGCGAGCGATATTTCTCTTCTCCGGGTAACCAAGTACGATCTTGACCTGAATATACGACGAGATTACGCATGAGCAGACCCCCAAGAATAGCCAAAATCCCAGCAATTCCAATGGAAACACCATTGGGGATTAGGAAAAGCGCCAAGGGTACTACGGTGCCTAGGAACATAAAACCGACACGGAAAGGATTAGCATAATTTCCGGTGGTCCAGCGTCTCACGGCTGCTACCTCACGTGCCGTAGTTCCACTACTCTTAATCCAGAGATAACCGATCCAAATAACAAATTGGAAAGCACAAAGTCCAGCGGCCAGTTGGGGAAATAGAGCATAGACCGCAGGAGCTGCCACACTAACCCAACCGCATACGATATAGGCAGCTAGACCAGTCAGCAATGAAGAAGTTAAAAAGAGAACCATCATACCGGGGCCATTCCAAAAGGGACGTGACTTATGCCTTGCCAATAAAACTCCCGGATAAGTGGCGACGATAAACCCAGTAATGACACAAAGAATCGCCAGTATTTTACGAAGACCGACGATGCCAAACCAAGGAAATAGTTCAATCCAACTGGTACCTAGTAAAAGACCAGCAACAATGGCAATGGACATGTTCCAGGCTCCAAAAGTTAAGATGGCTTTGGGATTCATAAATACCCGCAAGGCCTGGAAGGGTCGCCCTAACTCCAGAACCAGTAAACCAGCCCCGCAAGCGATAAACACAGCCCCCGCCAAAATCCCCAAAGTAGAGAGATTGCTACCTACAAATAACTCAGCAATTCCAGCAAAGAGGAGCATTGCCGCTCCCATGCCCGCAAAAAAGAAGTCGAAAGCTAACATCCAGCCCCATGTTTCATGTTTTTGGCTCATTTCAATCCCTCCAATCAATAAAGATAATAGACAAAGGGTTCAGTGTCTAACTCTTCTAGTAGGCGTCCAGTTGTCTTAGTCGTATTTACTAATCGATAGACCTCACTATCCTTGTCCTCGATATCTCCGAAAACACGTGCCTTTTGGTGACAGGTTTGCACACACCAGGGAACTTTCCCTTGATCCACCCGTTCGTCTTTGCAGAAATTACATTTTTGTACAGTACCCTTTTTAGCATTAGTAACACGAGCTCCATAAGGACAAACCATAATACAGGTCTTACAGCCTACACATTTGCTTTCTTCTACCCAGACAATACCATCCTCCCGTTGCTGTGATGCCCCGGTGGGACAAGCATCTACACAGGGAGAATTGCCACAATGCATACATAGTAGAGGGAGATGAACCATTCGCACATGGGGGAATTTTCCGATCGGTCCATGGGTTGTTACTGGATTATAAATCATGTCGATGGGAAGTTCATTATTCACTCGACAAGCCACTGTGCAAGATTGGCAGCCCGAACATTTTCGAGTATCAATAACCATTGCATAACGTGCCATGTTTATTTATCCTCCTTTCTGTCTGAGCTTTGTACCTTATAGATTTTGCACAATAAACCACGGTTTGCCCAGCTCCCACTCATGGGATCACAATCTTCATCTGCCACACTGGTAAGAACATTGGCATTGGATTCAAGACAGCCACCCAACTCCGGATCGCGCATATCCCGTTCCGGGTACCACCAGCCACGTTCAGTGAAGACTGTACCAGGCCTAATTCCCTCGGTAAGGCTGGCTTTTTGCTTGATGCGCCCACGTCGGGTCTCGATCCAGACCCAATCCCCTTCTTGAATACCATACTCAGCAGCCGTATCTGGATTGATTTCCATATGAGGTTCATGACGAATAAAACGAAGCTCTTGAATATTAAAGTGTTCAGAATGATGGAAAGGCATGACCCCTGCTCCTGTGGTCAGAACCAATGGATATTCCTTCGCTAGTTCAGGATGGTCAATCTCATTCTCCACGGGTGGAATGTATTGGGGCAAAGGAGGATAACCGAGTTCTTCAAGGACGCTGGAGTAAATCTCTATTTTACCTGAGGGAGTAGCAAAGCCGCCCCGCTCTTTATACTTGAAGTATTCTCTTTCCGGGAAATGGAAGCGGTAAAACTCAACAAATTCATCATAGCTCTCCACACCATAGCCCAGATCCTTAATCCGGTAGAAGTAGGCATCCTCCAGCGTTTCCCAAGGCCAGTGTTCTTTTTGACCCAGTCTTATACCAAGATCCCGCCAAAATTCAAAGTCCGTATGACGCTCATACATAGGCTGAATAGCCCGTTGCGAACACATTAAGAAATCAGAACAACCGTACGTAGAGGTAATGGTCGGACGTTCGAAGGAACCCGCCATGGGCAGTACATAATCGGAAAGCATGGCTGTTGGGGTTAACCAATAGTCGCAGGTAATCAGAAGATCTAAGGCCTTCAGGGCTGCCAAGACTTTCTTACTCTCGCCATAGGAATTCACAGGATTTGTGGCCGAAACCAACAAGGCTTTCACAGGGTAAGGATCTTCTGTCAAAATTGCATTATAGACCGAGGGAGGATGAGCCTCACACATCCACTCTGCCGTAGGAGCTTTACCCCAGTATTTTTTCGTTATCTCGGCGATCCGTCCGTATCCTGGCCAGGTTACAAGCTTAAATTTATCTGACCCCAGTTGTTTAGCCCGTTGTTCTTCGCTTAAGTACTCATTGAGCTCCATCTCTTCGTCAGTGACAAACTCTTTGCTAGGACCGGTCAAAAGATCTGCCCCGGGGCAATCCAAATTGCCGGTGATGGCTCTTAAGATGGCTCTTGCATGTTGGGTTGCTCCGGCCGGTTTGCCGATTTGGTCAACAGCCGTCCCCCATTGAATATTGCCCGGCTTATTCGTGGCATACATCCGTGCGCCTTCCCGAATAATATCTGCGCTTACTCCTGTTAAAGGCTCAGCCCACTCCGGTGTAAATTCTTCCACATGAGCTGTTAACTCGTCAAAGCCTACACAATGTTCGTACACAAATTCGTAATCAGCTAGTCCCTCATAGATAATGACATTAATCCAAGCCAAGGCTAAGGCCAAGTCGGAACCCGGTCTTACTGGGATCCAGAGATCAGCCTTTGCTGCAGTCTCCGTAAAGCGGGGATCAATTACAATTACCTTGAGCCCTTTGGCTTTAAGGGCACTGACTCCACTCATTTCCGGCAAGGTTGATATCCCCGGGTTCTGGCCCCAGAGTACTAGACATCTGCTCGTTCCTAAGTCAATCTCAAAAGGACTCCAGCCATAAACTGCTGTTTCAATCATAAAGGTAGGAATCCAGCACAAATGAGAATTGTGAAAACCATTGGGACTACCAAAGAGATTCATAAAGCGACGTCTTGCCCAGTCGTCTGTACGAGAAGTTCCACCGGCTGTAGCAACAGCCTCTGCCCCATACTGTTTGCGGATCTCTTCCAGCTTGGTTCCAATCTCATCAATGGCTTGCTCCCAAGTAATCCTTTCCCATTCGCCTGAACCTTTTTCCCCCTTACGCTTTAAGGGGAAATTAACTCGGGCTTCATGGTCCAGATGAATAAGATTAACGTTCCCACGGCAGCACAGGCCGCCTGTATTTGTGGGGTAATCAGTGTCACCCTCGAAATGAAGGATCTTGCCGTCTTTTACATAAACTAAGCAGCCGCAGTTCTGATGACAGAAATAGCAGCAAGCTTTTTTGACTTCGACTCCTTCTTGTTCTAAATCAAACTTCGTGCTCATTTCTTCCCTCCATTGCAAATAGATTGTGAAATAATAAATAATGTCCTACATCATTACTTTGCAATTTCTATGCCAGGTAGTGATTCGTGAAAAAAGGCTTAAAACCAAGCTATTTCATTATTGGTATTGCACTGCTTCTTTCATTTTGAAAAAAACAGTGTCTTTTTAGGAATTACCTATTGAAACAAATACTGCTCCCGGCAATTAAGTCCGAAAGCAGTATTGTATTTTAGAAAATATTAACCCTCAGGGACATCGACTTAGACACCAGCTTTTATAACATTTTCTTCTTGAATTTGGTCGATTGTTTTTCCCTTGGTTTCGTTTCTCACAAAGAAGAAGGCAGCTAACCTTCAAGGATGCGTATCTCTTGATAAGTAACCGAGTCGATGCTCCGGAAGAGGCTACAACTGCCTATGCTAGGAGATGGAGAATTGAAGTTTTTTACCGTATGGCTAAGCAGAATCTTGGATTAACATCGTGTTATGCTCAGCCTGAAGCCGCCCATTTTGCACATGTGGAACTCTTGTTCACGGCGAAAACCCTTCTTTGTTACGCTGATGGGTGTGCAATAAAGAAGGCGCCGAACAAGCCCCATCCCTCTGCGAAGTGGTCAGGTACTTTTTCAACGCCGATTGTCGGATTCGCTGTTGCAAGCAGCAGATCAAAGTCTATTTTGACACAGCAACCAAGTGTTTTTCAAGGCTTAGCGTAAATTCTGGCCTCAATCTTTGGAACCTCCATAACTACTGCATATTTAGTACTTACTTCTTCCGCGACCGCACGATTTCCATCCCGCCGAAGATAAAGAAGTGCACAAACGGCAAGCCTAATGCGGCGGCCATCAGCGGAACCGCGTAACCTTGCTTCGAGAAACCGGGAATAGCAAGGGGGCACACGATACATGCGATGACCATAAAGATCAGGACTCCCAGCATGGCGTAGAACGCGGTACCTCCTGATAATTCCATATTCGACAATTCCTTATTATCCATAAGAACCTCCTTTTTGTCCCCTTAGCTGACGGTCAGGCCGTCTCCATCTCGGTCTGCAGAGCGTCCATGGACTTACCCTTGGTCTCCCGCTGGACGAACAGCATCGTACAGATAAAGCCGAGCCCCAGCGGAATAATCAGGACAAGGACCAGCGACGACCAGTTGGTGGTGCCACCGGAAGAGAACATGGGTGACGTCGACAGGGTACCGAGAATGATCGGTGAGGCCGCGCCGCCGAAGCGCGCGAAAGCCTGGCACCATGACACGCCCATGTTGCGCATCTGGGTGGGATAACTCTCAGGCATGAGGGGCTGAACCGCCGTGATGGCATAGTTGAGCGCGAACCCGAACAGCAGCATGAGGGCGATACAGAGCCCGTAGTTGTTCGGAACCACGAACAACGAACACAGGATAATGGCAAAGATGGCGAAGAGCCAGGAAAACGCCAGGTTGCGCTTGCGCCCCACCAAGTCCGACATAAAACCGACCGAGATGTTGGAGACTATGGCCGCCACGTTGTTGAATGTCTGAAGATTGACAGCCTGAGCCGGCGAATAACCAATCCCTTTGAACCAAGTCGGCAACCAGGCGTTCATACCGTAAACGCAGAACTGGCCGATGAAATAGCAGGACCAGATGGCGCAGGTAGCCACAATGTAGCGCCTGGAGAACAGGGTATCCGGCGTGGATCGGGCCGGTTTGGGAGGAATGATGAGGGAGGAGGGATCGATCTTATCCGCGCTGCCACGGACAGACTTCTGAATCTGTTCCAAACTGGCGGCGGCGTCCTGAAGCCGACCCTTCGAGACGTACCAGGCCGAGGTTTCCTTCATGAAGAAGTGCAGAAAGATGCCGTAGATTATTGGGATAGCTCCGATTAGGTAACATATCCGCCAATTGGCGTACATGGTCGCCTGCACGACCTCCTTGGTGACAGGATCCTTCGTCATGTAGGTGACGAGCTCGGTAAGCCCGGGAATGATGGGAGTAGAAACATTCTGGATGGCATTGCCTACAAGTCCGGCCAGCACCCAGCCCACTACCATGAACGCCATGCCGAAGGTGACGAAGACGCCGCGGTTTTTGGACGGCATGGTTTCAGCGAATACCGTGGTCACCACCGGGATGCAGGAACCGACACCGAAGCCGGCGATGAAACGGAACAGGGCAAACATTTCATAGCTGGAGGCGAACGCCTGCGGCAAGGTAAAAGCGCCGTAGAACAGCACGGCCAGGGTCAGCATGGTTTTGCGCCCGAACTTATCGGACAGGATGCCTCCGACCGCGCCTCCGAGCACCATACCCATGAGCGACCACGTGGTTAAGGAACCCATAAGAGCGCCGGGGTTGGGGTTGTCCGGCCAGAACGTGCTGGCCACCTTGGCATTGGTTGTGTTGACGATCATAAAGTCGTAACCGTCGAAAATCATCGCCAGACCGAGGAAACAAAATGTAATCCAGGTAAATTTGTTCACGCCTAAGGAATCAATGACATCGGATACGGAAAATGTCTTTTTTTCGTCCATATTTTCCTCCTTTTTTAAGGAAAAGGCAGAAAGCGGTCAAGTAGTGACAGCCAAGGATTATTTTCATTCTTTCTTCAATGTGATCGCTCCACCATTCCTGATTTCAGGTATACTCAAGATTGATATGAATCTAAGGATACCCCCATGACGACCGGGTTCTGCCCTTGTTCGCACTCTTTCCGAATTTGCGACTGATCTTAATTTGAGATGTTCTCCATGGTCTGGGGCTTACCAAACGGCTCCGCTGCGCCTTTTCCGTCCGCGTCTATCTTTGTGATTAGTTTCTCATTTTCGAAAATGCTTTTCCTGACTTTACTTTTCGAGAGAATTCTTCTCTTCATTTTGTGGTATTTCTACTTTACAAAAGGGGCATATCTTTTGTTTAACTCCCCCAACAACAGGAATTTTCTTCCCGCAACTGGGACATTCAATCGGCTTGGATGCAGATGCTGGTCTGAAACACATTCATACCACCTCCTAAATTATAGCATTAGTAATACTCTCTGTCCCGATTTTGTGTATCCAGGAAAAGTAACACAGGTCAACCAATAAATATATTGTAGTTACCTTAAGCTGGTACACCTTTTTGCCTTGCTTTTAATTTATTGGCTGAAGAAAGAATCCCCCCGAGGCAAATGGACATAAATGCTGCAGAAATAATCCGGTACTCAGGAGGGACAAGAAAGGTTACAAAATTTGCCCAAATCCAAAAGTAGGGAAGGGTTATTTGTTGTGGGAAAATACAGGAAAGCCAGAATGCATAAAAGCAACGCCCCCCACACAAAATCACCCTTACGCAAGCAAACCCGCCTACTTTGTTGGTAATTTCCTCATTTTCTAACACGGCAAAATACTATTTTTAATTTTTTTCTTCATTTCCACTACGTTTGGTAGTTTGATAGCCCTTCATAGGCTTTTGCATAAATTTATCTTTAACATAGTAGAAACCAATTTTCTCAAGTTCCTTTTTAGTCATCTTGATTCCAGCGGAAATCTCATTGAAACTTACGCCTTTTGCAGCTTCTTCATTAAGATATCTTAGTTGCGCTTTATCATCAAGAGCCAAAAATTCTTGGTTAGTCATGACATTTAACCTCCTTAGAAAAGTTAGATTCCATAGGGTTTGAAAACTAGGATATTCACTTTGGAGGGGGCTCAGCATGTTTTAGCTAAACATTCGAGCTTACTTATGTCGGAGACAGGGTTCAGGAGCCATGACGGTTACTGCAATAACCGTCATGGCACTATACCCAAGCACCTTATGGAAGGAACATAGCAACTTTTTTGCCTTTTTCAGCCATCTTTTTAGCCAACTCTTCAACTGGACCATATTCCATAGCTTGACCTAGGCAATGAAGGACACAGGAGGGTTTCTTTCCATCCTTAATGCGATCTTCACAGACATCACAGAAGTTGGTCGGAACAGGAACATAGTTCCATTCCCACTTTTCAGCATCAATTTTCCAGGGACCTACCTCTGTGAGTTTAATCCCCCATTTTCCAACAGGAAGATTTTTTTCGTTTTTACAAGCGACTTCGCAGGAGTGGCAACCTGTACAGTATTCATAGTCGATCATTAATCCATATTGAGCCATTCTAAGTTCCTCCTTTCTTCAGTTAATCTTAAGCTTCTTTATAAACCTTACAGAGAATGCTCTTGAAGGTATCGCCGAATCCGAGTTTTCCATTATGTTGATGTGGCATCAAGGTATTGATATTGGATTCCCAAACTCCAAAGAGTGAAGGCTCTGCGGCCTCTTTTTCTGGGAACCACCAGCCATGAGTTGCATGGACGACTCTCGGATGAATAGTCTCAGTTAGATGAGCTACCATCCTGGCCTTACCAAACATGTTTTCGATTACGACCCAATCTCCCTCTTTAATACCCAGGTTAGCTGCGGTTTCCGGATGGAGTTCCATCTCTGGGTTAGGATCAATTTCACGTAAGGTTTTGAGATGCCTGTGCTCTGAATGGAAGGAAGAAAACTTTCTAGCTCCTGTGGTTAAGGTTAAGGGATACTCTTTAGCAAGCTCCGGTGTGCTGTATGGGCTATAAGGTGGCTCTTCATGGTAGGGTAGCGCATCATCGCCCCAAGATTCAAAGAGTGTAGAGCATAGTTCAACCATTCCAGTAACAGTATTAAAGCCGGGCTCACCATCAAATCTCAAGAGACCTTTTTCGTGTTTTTTATAGGTATAACCGGGTTGATAGAGACCTTTTTCACGTAATTCTTCAAAGCCGAAGCCGGTATCTGGCTTGAGTTGCTCGCTGAAGAAATCGGAAACATTGTCCCAAGGCCATGCTTTTGGATTGAGTCTCTTACCAAGCTCGAAGCAAACTTCGAGGTCAGACTTCGTTTCGCCCACGGTTAAGGCTTTATTCATAGCGCCGGCAAATACGGCATTACGTCCATAGTGAGTAAGTACCACTCCATCATGCTCTGCAAAGGTAGGCAGCGGTAAGAAAATATCTGCAAAAGCCATTGCCGTTGGGGTCATGAAGGTATCTTGCACAACACTAAACTCGAGGGACTGAAGGGCACGATACCAACGGTCCGGTTGAGCAGAGTTAGTGGGAGTGATAAAGTTACTACTGTTGAACCAACCCATTCTCAATTTATAAGGTTTACCTGTTTCTAAAGTATTCAAGGTTTCATCAGGGTGAGTTGTCGCTAAAGCAGTACTAACTGCCGGCCATTGCTCTGCACCAATTCTCTTATTCCAAAGTTCTTCTGATAGGTTGGCACGAGATTCCATACGCCATTTTCCCATGAGGGATGCAGGTGGTCCAATTGTAACACCACCAGGTGTATCGAGGTTACCCGTGATAGCGATAAGGGCAAGCAAGGCATGACCCAGTTGGACCCCATTTGGATTTTGGTCAACAGCTAATCCCCAGCCAAGGCTTGCAGGTTTAGCTTTTGCGAAGACTCGAGCAACTTCATAAATCTTTTCAGTAGGAACCCAGGTGATTTCGGAAACTTTCTCAGGTGGGTATTCCATAACCCTCTCTACGAATTCATCCCAACCATAGCACCAGTTTTCAACGAAATCATGATCATAAAGATCTTCTTTGATGATGACATGGAGTAGTCCTAAAGCCAGAGCAGTATCAGAACCAGGTCTTAGTTGGAGTACATGCTCAGCTCTGGTAGCCAACCAGCTGATTCTTGGGTCGACCATGATGACCTTTGTTCCCAACTTCATCATATCAATAACTGAGTGGCCAAAGAAACCATCAGGATTTGACTTTAAGGGTTCTTTACCCCATAACATGAGGTATTCAGGATGCTTCCAACCCGGATGATTATAGCGGTCTTCGAAGTGACCTGCAAAGTCAATCTCGGGATACCCTGCACCCAGAATATAATCGGTAATAGCACAGCGTGGACCGTAGCAAGACCAACCGCTTTGTGGGTAGCAAACGTTTGGTGTTCCGATAGAAGCAAAGCCAAGTGGGTAATAGTATAGACAGGCTTCACGTCCAGTTCCACCAAATACGACAATGGATTCAGCACCATGGTTTTCTTTGAAATAGTTAATTTTATCGACGATGGTATCCCATGCTTCATCCCAGGAAATCCGTTGCCATTTATTTTCACCTTTGGCACCAACACGCTTCATTGGATAGATGATACGTTGAGGATGATGGGTATATTCTGGGAGAGTTAAACATCTTACACACAATCTTCCGTTTGTGATAGGATGCTCAGGGTCTCCTTCAACTTTGATAAGTCTACCTTCTTTGACTGTCAGAATCATTCCACAACCGACGGGGTGATCTCCCGGCGGTGACCATCCACACGTTCTCACGGTATAAGAACCGTCATCCAGAGATTTCTTCCATTCTTTTTCCATTTTCGTACTCTCACCCTTTCGTAATTCTTGATGATACATTAAAGAATCTATGTTATTTAATGTACACCCCCTTGGATTCCAGCCTACCTTCCATATAGACAGATTCATTAAGTTTTTGGCTGGTATAAATAAATCACTTGTACGATTATTATATATAGCAATAACTGTGCCAACTTAATATTAAAATGCACAAACCGCATTATCAGCGGCTTTAGCACTTCTTTTGCCTTGCCTATTACTTCCTAATTAAATCCTAGTTTGAGATAGGCGTGATTGTATGGTTCTTCACAAACCGCTAAACAACGCCTTTTTGCCTCTTAGTCTTTTTTTGTGATTTCTGTGTCAATTTTGTATAAATCGAATGTTCTTAAATGAAAAAACCCTAAGTGATTAGGGTTTTTGATTAGGGTTTTACATTAGTGTCATTATATATGATTAAGCATTTACTTTTTTAGTTCTCTTCACCATTATCAGAGCTTATTTATAGTTTATATCTCAAATGACATGCCATCATAAGCAATTGCTACTTGCTTATTTGTTTTGAGTTTATCCTGGATCTCCGCAACAGTGGTGGGTTCACTATAGTGCATAGCCATATGGGTAAGTACCGTTTGTTTCACATTAACACTTTGTCCTAATATGATAGCTTCTTCCCAACTCATATGACTATGGGGATACCAATTCGGGCCATTAAAGGTAGCATCACAAACTAGGGTATCGACCCCATGTATAAGTTGAACAGTCTTTTCAGGGAGGCCAGCAGTATCTGTGAAATAAGCTATACTTTTTCTTGCTTCTAGTAAAATCCCGCCCGTCTCAATACTGTGATTTGCTGGTAAAACAGTTAGCTTAAGTTCACCGAAGGTATAGCTGTGCTCAAATTCCCAAGTATCAATATCAAAAACATCTTCCAGAAATGGATAAGCCTTAGAGAACGAGTCAACAGCGCTAGGTGGCAAAAATAACTTAACGGGTTCCTTGCGCTCTAGCTTAACGTAATACTCCAAATCGCCAATTCCTCCAAAGTGATCATAATGCCAATGGGTAATAAATAAAGAATCCACTGCCTTGATACCCTCTTTTAGCAACTGACCCCTCATATCAGGTGAAGCGTCCACTAAGATAGTTTCCTCTTCGGTGTTGATTACTGCGCCACTACGGGTTCTTGCCCACTTAGGGTTCGCCAAAGCTTCCCGACAGGCAACACAATTACAATGAAAGGCAGGGACACCGAGGCCCGCGCTGGTTCCCAATAGCTTGAATTCAGCTACCATCTTCTTCCCTCCTAAATATAAGAAAGTTGAATTGCCTTATTTGGGCACTGTCCCACACAGGTATAACAAGCGCTGCATCGATCAGGGTGAAGGGCTTGAGCAACCTCTCGACCTTCTCTATCTACAATTTCCAGAACTCCGGAAGGGCAAAAGTCTACACAAAGCCCATCTCCTATACATTGCTCAGTGTCAATATACAGTTCGACCCTTGCCCCATCTCCCTCTGCCTGAGATTGGGATCTGCGGGAGCCCACTTTATCCATAACTGGGTGGAGATAAATCTTATTTCGTTCTTCGGGAATACTTTTTTCGGACAATTTTAGCAAAGCTTGGGCAATAGGTTCAAGTAAGGCCGTGGGTATGGACAAATAAAGTTCAAAGTCGTCAATCTCACTAGAGGCACGTGCTCCGTAACAACCAAAAGAAATGTTCATCTCCTCGGAATTCATAGTTTGAACAATTAAGTCCGCACAAGCTGAATTAAATCCCGAAGTTTTAAAGTTTTGGCGTTGACCGGTGGCATAGGTTTGAGCACAACAAAGCCACATTGCCTGCTCTGGCCAAAGGGTAAATATCACCACATCCGGATCAAAAGTCGCCTTAGGCAATGGTGCAACTAATGTAGCCTCATAGTTTCCTACCTCAAACTCTGGACGGGTACTGATCATTTTACGAGCAGTTTCAATGTTGGGCATCTTCTTAAAGAGAAGATAGAGATCGCCTGAACGCAGCTTAGGAGACATCTCGACTAGACCCAAAACCCCCGTTCCATCAGGGCAAGCATGGCTGCGCGGGGGCATATAGAGACAATTCCCCCGTCTAGCGGTAATAATAGATTGACAGTGCCTTAAGGGCACAGGGGGTTCGATCATCTGTGGCGGTCTTTCTTCCCCATTCCTCATCATTCGCACAGCGACGGGATCCCAACGAAGAGAGAGAGCCTCTTTGAAAATTTTGTTTAGTTCCTTATAGTTCATTTGGATGTCTCCTTTTAGAAGTAGTTTAGCCTAGAGCATTTTCCTTGCACACTTTGCCTTGGTCTATATATTAGCTAGTCAGCCATGATCCTTTCCCACAATTTCTCTCCCTCAGGTCCTTCGAAGATGGTTTTCGATTGCTTTTTTAAGCCCGCAAAATCTTGTTTCAAATCTAAAAGCAAATTTAAGACGTGCTGAACAGGGATATCATTTTGATCTTTGCTCAGATTAAGCACACACCCCAAGCAGTAGGAGGCTAAAATATCAACCTCTAATCCGGTCACTTCCTCTAAACGAGCTTCGACCAGACCCCGGGCGAGCTCAGGTGCAAAATGAGACGCCTGTCCTCCACTTCCGCAACAAAGTGCTTTTGCGCTGTTATGCTCCATTTCGACCAATACATAGCCCTTCTTGGCTAGAGCCTGCCTGGCTTGTCGCGCAAATATCCCTGCGAAGCGATCCGGGCAAGAATCATGAACTGTTACGACCCGGGCCTCCTTAGCCTCGATGGGTGTATTGAAAATCCTCGAGTCGCTCAGAGCTTCATAGATCGTCAGCGGTCTGATCCCCAATTCCTTTACATCCTCTTTTAACTGATAGTAACAGTTCGAGCACGCCAGAATAAGTGACTTCACCTTTAACCGCCTTAGCTTTTCCTTTAAGGCTTGCCTAAACTTCTCTCCCCGCTCCCTTAAGCCGAGTTGGTATAAAGGTATACCACAACAATCTGTTATTAAGGTAACCCCCGGATATTCTGCCTCCAGGTTCTCCACAATAGCATAGATCAACTTCGGATCATAGGTCAGGAGGGTACAACCTGGAAAAAATGCTACTTCACCTTCCTGATCAACCTTAAGGTCTTTGTAATCAAACTTATTGACTTCCCGATACATTTTCATAACATTCAGCTCACGATCGGGAAACATATATTTATAGTCGTCAATGTCAATCTCCTGCTCGTCAACCGCTTTATGACGTGTCGCCACAAACATTTTCCGGGGACTTAAGGAGAGGGGGCATACTCCTTCACATAAGCCACATAAGGTACATGAATAGGCTTCACCGACAGTGGGCTGGCGGGTCGCCAGACTTATCAGATCCTCACCTATATCTTGTAACAATTTACATTCAGAAACGCACCTTCCGCAATTTACACATTTCTCAATAATTTCTTGACAAGCAAATTGTACTTCATCATTGCTGGACAATGCCATTTCCCCCCTCAAAGTAATTATTTCAAGTTACTTTTCCCACTTAAATGTCCTTAAATAATAATGGCCTGCCACAATTCAGTCAGCAAAGAGCTGAAGATAAAGTTCATAACCAGCTTCGCCTTCAAACATGGCAGCTGCTTTTCCTTTCACTTCATCATAGTTCTCTCCAAACCCTAGCAAAGTATTGAGGACATGGCGCACTTTGATCTTGCTATCGGTAATATTACCAAAATTCAGCACACAAGCATGACAATAGGCCAGTAAGGTATCCGCTCCCGCTTCCTTCGCTTCTTCGATATTCTGTACCTCATGCTCCGTCGACCATTCCGGCCGAAAATGGCCAAGTTGTCCACTGCTGCCACAACACACTGAGTCTCGACCATAATGCTGCATTTCTACCCGCTGAAAGCCTTTACAATCAAGAGCCTCCCTAACCTGTTTTGCATAAACTCCTACAAAGCGGTCAGGACAAGAATCATGGATGGCATATATTGCATCACCTTCGCTTGTAATAAATTGAGCTTGTAAGGCTTCATAGACAGTAATAATCTCTAAATCCTGAAAAGCAGCTTCCTTTGTGAACTGATAATAGCAATTGGGACAAGCAACAACTAACCGCTTTACCCCTAATTGCTGAGCTCTATCTCTTAAACTTGCCTTGAGCTTATCTCCTCTTTCCGGCAATCCGATATGATACATTGGGATACCGCAGCAATCAATAAAAAACAGAGGGTTTTCATACTTCTGGGCTAGCGTACTATAGACCTTTTTCGTGAGCTTCGGTGAATAAGTTAACATTGTACAGCCGGGCAAAAAGGCCGTTTCCGCCGGAGTGGAGGAATTAAGCTCAGAATAATCGATCCCATAATAGTCTCTAAAAATGCTCATGACAGTGACTTTTCGGTCCGGAAACAAATATTGGTACTCGTTAAGGTCAATCTCTCCTTTTTTCACGGCTTCAACCCTGCGCTGCTCAAACATTCGGAAAGGGCTCAGACCAAGAGAACACACTGCTTCGCATTTTCCGCACAGTGCACATCCATAGGCCTCAGCAGAGTCAACTCCTCTTGTGGCTATATCTACTGGCGACTCAGCCAGCTTGGTTAAGATACGGCAGCTTTCAGCACATTCACCGCAGCCTAGGCAATTTTCCGCAATCTCTTTCTTCCACTCTTTAGCTACTAATCCCACCATTATCTCTCCTCTATGCTTCTTAAGAATCTACAACCAAATCTACAGTGGAATCTAGTAATATGAAAAAAACTCACCTTAAGAAAAAGACCATCCTGCGCAACAGATCGGATGGTTTTTCACTCTAGGCCCACAGGCCCAGACTTACTTCCACAGCAAATTCCCCTAACTAATTATCGACTGCCGTGCTCCTAAGGAACTCTCCCTGCGTTTTTTAAAAAATAGGAATATACCATAAATAATCAGCCCCAAAAGATTAAGTAATGCAGCAATAATAAAGGCATCAGAGTAGTTTCCATTATTCGCCTCTTTAACTACTGAAGCCAGAAGAGGGCCAACGTATGCGGCTATCGCAACGGTAAGAAACATAATCCCATAATTGACAGGTAGATTCTTAGGACCGAATAAGTCAGCCGTTAAAGGTGCCATAACCGATAAAAAACCACCATAACATAAGCCAATGATTATAAAGCACATAACGAATGTACTG
Organism: Desulfitobacterium sp. THU1; assembly: GCF_038181555.1. Taxonomy (NCBI): domain Bacteria; kingdom Bacillati; phylum Bacillota; class Clostridia; order Eubacteriales; family Desulfitobacteriaceae; genus Desulfitobacterium; species Desulfitobacterium sp. THU1. Next base: position 22,893 of record NZ_JBBWUA010000017.1, read on the forward strand.
TAGCTATTTACAACAGTTAAGGCGAACATAGCAGCTCCTCCAAGCAACAGCAAGAAAGAAATAACAGGATAACGACCGATTCTATCGGATATAGCACCCCAAATCACCTTGCCAAGTGTATTTGCAAGGGATAATATGATGACTATTGCCGCTGCTGCAGCTGGTGTAATTCTAAGCATATCCTGTGCTATTGGTGAAGCATGACCAATGATCATCATTCCGGTGATTTCTCCTAAAGTAAATATAATCGCAAGTGGCCAGAACAAAGGATCCAGCAACATCTTTCTCCAGTTCTTATCTGATGTATTTTTCTGAGATATGTTACTCTTAGGAACCCATCCCTCAGGCCGATATCCCTCCGGACATTTTGTCACGAGCCGTGACAGTAATACTATGATCACCATAAAGGCAATACCCAAAATCTTCATTGTACTAATTATGCCAAAGCGATCAAGCAGTGCCACCGAAATTGGTGCCCAAACTACAGGGCCGATCCCATAGCCAGCTGAAACAAAACCGGAAATTGAGCCCGACTTATCTGGAAAAAACTTAATCATATTACTCATAGTTCCTCCGGGATACACAGCACCTAAGCCTATACCGGCGATAATCACACAAGTATACATTTGGGCAAGAGATTGAATAAATCCGATCGCAGTAAGACCTGCACCAAATAATATTCCTCCAATTAAAATTACCGACTTAGGTTGTAAATAATCCTGAGCTTTGCCGGCGAATATTGCAGTAGCAGCCGCTGTTGACATCAAAAGTGTGAATGACAATGCCGTATCGGTCGCCGACCAGTTAAAAATACTACTAAGCGGTTTGAGAAAAACACTCCATGAATAGGCAAGACCGGCACACATACTGGCAAGAATACTCGCAACAAGCGATACCCATCTCCGAGACTCATAATTCATCTAGGCTCCTCCTAATTGTAAATTTTGGTGAAAACAACTTGCATTTTGAAATGGCACTAAGTCCTTAATCACAGCCGCCATTTTTGAATTCATTAAAATTCTTGCGGAACCCGGGTCCATCATCCGGAAACGCGACATAGAGGCTTTCCACATCCTGGCTTTGGCAAGCTGGACACTGAGCATTTTCGATTTCTTCAAAACTTGTTTCCAGTTTGAACTCATGTTGGCACTTATGGCAAAGCATTGCAAATTCAGGAAATCGGTTGCTCGGTAGTTCCTCTTCTTCTGCCATTTTAGTGATCACTTTAAAGCTGTCCATAGTGTATCTTCCTCCCAATTGTTAATAATTTCTGCAGCTTTCCATTAACTAAAGTGATGCTCACTCAGCGATAGCAATGGCTGCTTGGTCCACTAGATAATCAAATACTTTTTCGACCTTAAGGTCATACTCAACCTTGTTGACGAGAGGTCCAAGGTTTTGCTGGGCGTTCTCCGGATCCATATTGATACTGAGGGCAAACCTCTTGCACCCTTCGTTGAGTTCCTCTTCACTGACCGTATAGCCTTTTTCTTCAACGATCTTAGCCAGAATATAATCCGCTTTAAGAGAGTTTTCAGCATCCTCCCAAACTTCCTTTTTAAAGTCGGCACTTTTCTTATTCATCATTTGGAGATAAAGGTCGATTGTTCCCCCTTCGGCCTCCAGCTGTTTGGAGAATTGCTCGAGCATGCTCATGGCACGTTGCATAACCAGCGATTCGGGAAGGTCTAGCTGGCATCTATTGAAAAGTTCTTGCAGAATCAAGTTATTGCGCTGCATAATTACTCGTTGTTCTGCTCCTTGCTCGAGACTTTCCCTGATCTCAGAACGAAACTCCTCCAACGTGCTGACCTTACCTACTTTTTGCGCAAAGTTGTCATCCACAGGGAGTAGTTCGATATCCTCAACCTTTTTCACCTTAACTTTAAAGTACGCTGTTTTTCCCGCCAGCTGTGGTTGCCTATAATCTGTAGGAAACGTCTTTTCGAGATTAAGACAATCTCCTTTTTTGGCACCGATGAGTTGACTTTCAAAGCCTAAAGTATCTATGTCGTCATCAATGATCGTCTGGTAATCAACAACCGGTTCAAATTTTGAACCATCTAATTCACAATCATAATCGACGGTTACTGTGTCACCCACTTGCGCAGGATCCAGCTCTTTATCGGATATCTTTTTGTTCTTGAGTTGAAGATCCGCGAGGACCTTTTCAATTTCGGCTTGCGTTACCTCCTTGGCCTTAGGCAGGGAGATTTCTATCCCTTCCAGTTGGCCTAAAATCACTTCTGGCATTACAGGTACAAGGGCTTTCACACTTAAGGCTTGATCTTTTTGAATCTCCCCTACTTCAATATCAGGATCCCCAATCGTTTTTAGATCCAGGCTAACCAAAGCTTCCTGATATTTATCAGGCATGATCAGGTCCAAGGCTTCTTGATAAAAGACAGTGGGGCCGTATTGTGATTCGATCACAGTTCTGGGGACATTCCCTTTGCGGAACCCGGCTACTTGATAGTTCTTCTTATTTTTCTTATAGGTCTTTTCGAGCGCATCCTCAAATAGCTTGTAGTTAATAGTAAAGTGGATATGGGCTTCACTGTTCTCAATTTTCTCTAGTACAGCATTCATCAGCTCTTACTCCTTCTACACCATCGTGCTTGAATTTTAGAAAACTGCCGGAAAGCTTCCTTTAATAAATTCCTCGTCTAAATACATCTGGATTTTAGCGAAAGTATCCTCATTGACTAAAGGGCGGCCCGGTTGGGTGTATTCCGTCCAGGCCATGGCACACCAGGATATTGCTCTGAGAAGGTTAAAAAACTTAAACATTTCCACGCGTTCACGCAGAGTTGGCGCTAAATCTTCAAAATTACTGCCGAGACCGAAATAGTATTGTTCATGCTTCTCCGGCGATGCTCTATCAAAGCATGTCGGTTCTAGAGAGGTGTCATATAAATCCTGAAAACTCTGTCTCAGCAAAAAGGCTTGGTAGGACTTAAGATAACTCTCTAAAAAGAGCTCCTCTTGCTCTACGGAAAGAATGACATTTCTTTTCCACAAGGTGGTGGTTCGAATCAAAAACATGCTGAGATCCTGGGCCGGTTCTCCGTAGATTGGCTTTTCCCAATCTATCAGGTGACAGGCGCCTTGCTCATCGTTGACAATAAAATTATGGGAATTGACCTCGGTGTTCAGGACCGCCCGCCAGGACTGATTGCCAAAATACTTTTCGTCCTTGACCTTATCCCCACTAACTAAAAATACCTTCTCTAAGAGTTTTTTGGTCTTAAGATTCCCTCGTGGGCATTCCATGTAGGTTCTGAGTAAGTTCCCCACCTCATCGTATATAACTGAAAACGGTCCATTCACCTGGATTAAAAAGTCGGTCTTCCCTTTTGGAAAAGAAAGGCTATGAATCTTGGCAAAAGTCTGGGATGCTTTCATTAGATCCCGAGCATAATTTAAGGGTTCTCCAGGCAAATATTCCATCACCAGGCAACCATAGGGGATGTCTGTTCTTTCAGCGTCCAGATAAAGAGGAAGAGGGGTCACTCCCGAGTCCCTTAAAAGATCCAGGGCCTGATATTCATAGCCGATCTGGTTATCCAGATTCATTTGACTACCTGTATTAACGCGAAAGACAAATTTTCGATCCCTGGCACTGAGAATATAGTTCATGTTATATTCACCCTGAGCAAGAAACTGCACATTTACCGCGCCCCTAACCTGGAGTGCATCCTGGAATTCCGGTTGATTAACATAGTTTCTGATATTGTCCTCCAGATTTTGGTGCAACATCCGACCCCTCCCTTCAAACAAACCCTTCCTGCCCTGGAAAATAGTGACCTAAGAACGCTTGCCCTGGAACCAAACTTTCCATTCACTCCAGATTATCCGCATGAAGTTTGGTCGCCGGGAAAATGATCACCCTTGGTAAAGGATACCTGGGACCAATCGATATCTAAACTCACCTGGTTGCCAATATCCAGATCGAAGTAGTTGTTGCCTCGGGCCACAAAGATCAGGTTGCCAACCCCGATCTTGAGAATTCCTTGGCCGCCCAAGTATTTTTTCTCGAGGATCACTCCCGTGGGCCGATCTTCCTGTGGTCTGGCAATCTTGATGTGTTCGCTGCGGATGCAAGCTTCCACTCTGCCTCCTCTCTTCAGAGCCGGTACGGTGAAGCGGTAGTCTTCAGTTTGGAATTCCCCGTCCTTTAATAAACCAGGGATAAAATTGCACTGTCCAAAAAGACTGGCCACTTCCCGTGCCGCAGGGTAGCGATAAATATTGACCGGTTGGTCAACCTGCAACAGTTTTCCATAGTACAAAACTGCGATACGATCAGCCATCATCATAGCTTCATCCCGATCATGGGTAACTAAAACAGTCGTCATCTGCAGTTCACGATGGAGCCGCAAAATAAGCTCCCTTAGTTCATCCCTTAGTTTGGGATCCAGGTTAGATAAGGGTTCATCCAATAACAGAACTTTGGGCTCCAAGGCCAAGGCCCTGGCTAAAGCTACTCTTTGCTGTTGTCCTCCGGATAGCTCCGCAGGATACCGCTTCCCTAGATTCGGTAATTGCATTAGCTCCAGCATTTCCTTGGTCTTCTCGGTTCTTTTTTTCCGGGGGACCTTTTGCATTTTTAAACCGAAAGCAATATTCTCAGCCACTGTAAGATGAGGAAACAGGAGGTTCTCTTGAAAGACCATCACCACGTCTCGCTCTTCAGCTTTTTGGCCGGTGACCTCCACGCCATCAATCCAGATATGTCCTTGATCCGCGGCCGTAAGTCCTGAGATGAGCCGAAGCAAGGTAGTTTTTCCGCAACCGGAATGCCCCACTAAGGCCAAAAGCTCCCCATCCTCAATCTCCAGCGAGACCCGTGCGATGGCAGGATTACCCTCATAAGCTTTGGTCATTTCCTTTAAGATAATTTTCGGCATTGAGAATCTCCCCACTTCTGCAGACATGCTATTTTCTATTTCCAAATCCTTATAGATAGTAAAAATTAGTTTCCTGTTCGGGACTGGAGATTATCTTTTCGACGATCACCATAAACGCTACGGAAACGGCTACAATCACCAACCCTAAGCCAGATGCAATCACCCGATCTCCAGAGTTAACAAAGGGAAAGAGCAAAATCGGCAAAGTAAGAATCTTTCCGCCACCAATCAGATAAGTTAAAAAATATTGACTGAAAGAAACATTGAACATGAGCACTCCGGCTGAAATGATTCCCGGATATAAAAAGGGCAAAGTGGCGTACCAAAACCTTTGCCAAGGTTTAGCCTTAAGGACCTGGGCTTGCTCCTCCCACTTTATGCCCATAGCCTTATAGCTACTGGCAAAAATCCGAATACCATAAGGCAATACGATAGGCAAATGAACTAAGATCACCCCTAAGAGAGTGTCTGTAAGACCATAGCGGATAAAGACTATTTGAATCCCCATACCCACCGTAATCGTAGGGATGATCAAAGGCGCTAGGACTATGATTTCCACTACTTTTTTGCCCTTGAATTCATAGACTCCTAAGGCTTTTCCAGCCGGTATGCTGAGTAGTATGGCCAGTACGGTTACCGTTAAGGAAATCAAAGTGCTGGTAGCTATGCTCGAGAGCATTTTACTCTCGGGTGAAAAGAGGTAAGACCAACCTCGCAGCCCCCATTCTTTTGGGAAAAGGGCGTTGGTAGGCCAGCCCTGACTGAAGGACCAAACCACTAGGACCAGGAACGGAACAACTATGACCATGAGGATCATGAGGTTAATTATGGCTCGCAGGGTTTTTAGATTTTTCATAGCTTAAACTCCATGTGATTTTCTTTGCTACCGTCACTAGCTCCATTTGCGCAGATACTTGCGCATGGATAAGTAATAGATAAAAATCAAGACAGTACAGACCAAGGAGACTAGCATATTGATCACCATGGCAAGCGGTCGGGCCGACAGATCGACAGAGATAAAATTCAAATAAGCCCAAACAGGTAGAGTCTTTGGATAAGTCGCACCTAAGAGAAAAGGTATCTCAAAGGCCCCAAAGGAAAAGGCAAAGATAATTGCCGATGCAGAGACAATACTTGGCATACTTAACGGCAGGATTACATGACAGAACACTTGCAGCTGAGAGGCTTTAAGGGTGGCGGCGGCTTCCCCCAACTTGGTGTGGATATTCTTCATGACGGTATAAACCATCAAGGTTACAAAGGGTACCTCTTTCCAGATATAGATCAGGATAATCCCGATGGCATTTTGGGTGTAGAAAATTGCAGGAAAATCCGCAGTTTCCGTAATCCAGCCAACCTTCACAAATAAACGGGAGATGATTCCCCCTTGCGATAAGATAAAGACAATCATCAAGGCAGCAACTAAGTGTGGAACGGCGATTGGTACCTTATGAATAAAATGGAACAAGGGATTATGAGGAGTTGTCTTTAAGAAGAAGTAAGCTAAAGCTGTTCCGAACACTGTGGCGATGGCCGTCGAGATAAAGGAAATATGCAGAGTGTACTGCAGGGATTCTAGAAACTCAGGATTCTGAAACACTTCCTTATAATACTTTAGAGTAAATTCTTCCATACCGATGACCGGGAAATATCCTAAGCTTTGGACAAAGGCAATCAGGAACCCTCCTAAAAAGAAGAATAGGATCACGGCCAAGGCCGGGGCCAAGTATAAGTACCCTTTCAGAGTATCTCTACTGACAAACTTACTTAGCATTTTGAACAACTCTTTTTTTCCAGAGTTCTTCGATTACGGGTATATAACCGGAAGCAATTTCCGGAAGGCTATGGCTTTGTAGTTCTTCTGATGACAAGGTGGCAACCCCTTGGTCCATGGATTCAAGCTTTGCTACGCTCTCACTTTCCAGCTTACTGACGTCTAAGGCTATGAGATCTCCCCAATTCACCGGTTCATATTTACTCAATTGGGCAGCGGGACTTAACAAAAAGTCAGCCAATACCTTCGCCGCCTCTCGGTTCGGTGCATTAAAAGGAATGGCTAAAAAGTGGGTATTGCCGATGGTCCCCTTATCCCAGACATAGGTGCGCACCGTATCTGGAACAAGCCCTTGCTCGATCATGCTGGACATTAACGCCGGAATATAAGTCATGGTGATATCCACTTCTCCATCTTGGAAAAGCTGGTGCAGGGCGCTAATCGTGGCAGGATAAGTAGTACCTTCTCGCCAGAGATAGCTTTTCATGTCTGTAAAATAATCCCATAAGGGTTCGAGTTGGGTCTCCATAGCTGTTTTATCTACTTCCTCTGTGTAGGGAAAGCTTTCATAACCGCCACAGAGTTCATACATAAGATGGCGGACAAAAACACTACCCGTAAAATCAGGAAGCTCAGGATAGGTAAAGCGACCAGGGTTTTCTTTGACCCATGCTAAGAGTTCAGCACTGGATTTGGGGGGGTTTTGGATTTTGGCACTATCATAGGCAAAGACAAATTGAGCCTTACCCCATGGAACTTCGTAGCCTTCGACAGGATAACCGAAGTCATAAGCGATGTCTAGGGCATCCTGGTCAACATACTTCTGAAAATTGGGGAGATCTTCGGCAAAGGGTCCCCAAAGCAAATCTGCTTGACGTGCTGTGCGGAAATTCTCGCCGTTGATCCATAAGAGGTCGATGGTTCCCTTGGCTTTGCCGGCTTGTTTTTCCCCTAGCAGTTTGTTGAGGTATTCATCAGGGCCCATCGGTACCCGATTGACTTTAATACCATAGAGTTCTTGCATGTTTTGAGCTACATAGTTATCGATCCAGGAGTTGGTAAGTTCATCGCCTCCCCACCCATAAAAACTTACTGTGGTCCCCTTGGCCTCATCAAGAATGGTTTCCCAACTCTTCTCAATAGGATTAGTAATATTACCTGCAGAGGTTTTGTTACTGGAATTTGAGCAACCAGTTAATAACAGACCAATTATCAGAGATATTATTATCCCTAGACGCATTATTTTCATGATTCTCCCTCTCTAGTCCAGCTTAAAAAGCTGTGTATTAGATCACTTTGTATGGCTGAGTCCCCGACCCCATTCTGACCCATTCTTTGTAGGCCCACTCACTTTCCTTGAGCAGCGCCCGGCCAACTCCTACGAAATCAGCTATTCCACTGGCAATGATCTCATTGGCTCTGTTTCCTGTCTTTATCCCTCCCGTAGTGATGATGGGGATGTTGACATGGGGTTTGATCCTTTCCGCCATATAGGCAAAGAAACCTTCTGGACCGTTTTGGAGATAGCCAGAGATTCCGCCGGAGAGATCTAAACAATCCACCCCTGCTGCCTCTAAGACTTGAGCTGCAATAACACTATTGTCCAAAGTATTGCCACCGGGGAGGCGATCGTCGGCACCTAACCGATAAAATATGGGCATATTCTTGCCAATAGCCCGCCTAACTTTTTTCACGACTTCAACCGGAAGGGTCAGACGTCGCTCTAAGGAGCCACCGTACTCGTCGCGACGGAGATTAGTGAGTGGTGAATAAAATTGATTAAGTAAATACCCGTGAGCACCGTGAATTTCTACAAAGTCAAACCCTGCTTTTTGGGCTCGACGTGCTGCTCGGGCAAAGTCAATTACGATATCCTCGATATCTAAAGGGCTTAGTTTTTTGGGCAGGACGCGATAGCTATTTTTATCCCTACATCCGAAACGCGTTAGATACTGGGACTGGATACTGGACGGAGCATAAGGATAGTCTAAGGAACGCGCTCCAGCATGGCTGATCTGGATGCCTACAGCGACTCCCTGCCCACTAATCTCGGCCGCCAAATGCTCTAGCCCTGGAATCAAAGAATCGTCATATATCCCTAATTGATAGGGATGAGCTTTCCCCACGGGGTTGATGTAAGTGTGCTCGACAATAACCATTCCGACCCCGCGAGTACGTATCCTGTAGTGTTCGATGATCTTGTGGTTTATTGCTCCTAACTCAGTAGCAATATCCAAGGCCATGGGAGCCATGACAATTCTGTTTTTGATGACTAAATTTTTTATTTGGATAGGAGTATATAGTGGTAATATAATCATCACCCCCTGGCCATTCCGGCCAAAACTTTAGAAGAATTTACTCCTTTTGAAGTTAGTTTCCTTTATCCGGTGGTAATGCAACGGATTCGATCCCCATTTTGTTTAAGATATCGATGGTTCTACGAGGCACTGTAAGGGAGGAATCATATTTCGCAGCATGCTCGATAATCCGAAGCATGGGAAGCTGACTGGCTAGGTCCACAGGAATATCGATATCGGGGACTTCCTCCACATAGGCTAGGGGAATCTCTTCCTTGATGGCCTTAGTTGCCAGCATATCTAATGCAGTAACCCCCTCCATGTTGTAGAACACGGAATAGAAGTTAAAGTCTGTGGTACAGGTTAGTCCCACTAAGGAGAATCCCCCTTCTTGGCAGGCTCCTTCGACTAATGCTGACCCAATAGCCGTTCCATCGTTAGCCTGGACCTTATTGAAGGCTACTTTCTGACCTGCTTCAGTCTGGTTTAAATACTCCAACTTTTTCAGAGCATCTTTGAGAACATAGGGTTGAAGGGTGGGCAAATCTCCACCGCTGATGAGAAGAGCGTCAGCAAGACGATCTTCGGCTCCGGACTTAAGGATGTAATCCATGGCGTATTGCATACATTCATCGAAGGAGCCACCTTGATCAGGAAATACTCCAGCAATGCGTTTCGAATGCTTCAAGTGAGCTATAAGGGTATTCAGATAATTTCGATCGCCTTCTTGGTTATAGCAAATCCAGAAATCGGCTTCTTCTACAGTGAGACAAACATCTATGACATCTAATAAACACGCTTCGTAGAATTCGGTCGCCTCTTCGTAAGTAAGAATACCTCCCCGGGCTTCAGTCAAACGAGTCTTACAGTCCCCGACTTTGGGTACTTTTGTGAATACCAGTATTGCTTTTTTCATTTCTTATTCCCTCCACAATAAATCATCGGCATAGGTTCACACTCTAGACGGTCAGTACATTCTTCACATTGTTCCCTGTAATATTCCGGTATCTCCGAGAGGCTGCAGGTTCGAAAACCCAACCTTTGATAGAATCCCACGGCGTACCCTCGAGCTAAAGTGGATAAGGAATACTCTTCTTGGTCCTCTGCTTCTGAAATTGAATATTTGCAGCACTTCCATGGGTTTTCAAGAATCCTACCAAGAAGGCTTTTCCCTAGTCCTTGGGAGCGGAAACTCTCTTTAACCCCAATGACTTCTAAGAAAAACTGTCCATCATCGGACTCTACGATCTTTGCTGCCGCTAGGACCTCCTGTCCTCGCTTAGCTATTAAAATCTCATCAATCTCGCCAGGCATTCCCATCTCATACTCCGTGACGATCTTCATCACTTGATCTTCCTCTTCGTCTTGAGCAAACGTAATTCTTACAGCCATGTGTGTACTATTGGCCTCCTTTCTTGTTATGAATCTTGCTTTTTTCAATTGTCATGGCTATTCTCTTTAGGCCCTAACATTATTTACAGCAAGAATCATGCCAATGTGAGAAAATCCCTGTATTAGTACTAAATGCCCATTTTCACTAGAAAAGATCTTTTGACTTTTGCAGTTATAATTTCAATTTGGGGAATAAAATTTTCATTTTGAGACACCCTGGTTGTGATTCAGGCTAATTTCACCTTCTTCAAGTTCCCACAAGCACATGATAGTACAATAGTAAAAAAACCATCCCCTCATTGACACTTCAAGGTGATGGTTAGAAATAGGAATGATATCTAGACCAAAGGGGGAATTTCTAAGCGTCGTTGTTTACCTCTAAATAATGATTTTTCGCTAAGAATTTGCGTACTTCTTCCCGTACCCTATCAGGGCCCCAATAATCCATATCTAAGACAAGAACATCAGGTCGGGCTTTAATTTGATCTAGAAAAGGATTGGCCTTCTTTTTTAATACTCCTAAAACAGTGATATCCTTATCTAAAGCTTGGGTTACTGCTTCCTTAAACTCCGGAACGGCAGTTTCCATTGTTCCCAACTCATCCATAAGTATCAGTTGTTTTTTTTCACCAGCGGACCTTAAGGAGGATGTCCCTATGGTTCTAAACACCTCATAATTTATGGGACTTCCCTCCCCCTTGATCATGATGATGTCAGAAAAAGCCTTTACATCTTCAACATGACGATTGGGTAAATAACTTTCTTGAGCTATATCCACAAGGCGAAAAGCTCGAGTTTCCTCTTGGACAAATAGTCTTTGGACAAAATATCCGCCCGTCATAGATTTTAGAGGGTCAATCATGGATTTCAAGAGGGTGGATTTCCCTGACCTAATCTGTCCAGTGATCAGTAGATTATTGGGCATTCCTTACTCCTTTTATGGCCTATCTACACTATACTTGGTTTATTGTGTTTATTTGCGCATAGAAGTGGCCAGTAGTTCATCAATTTCGGAGTCACTCATATCATAGTTGAAAAACAACGAATAAAAGTCATTAACATCTTGCCGAATATCATTTTGAACAAGCTCTGGATAAAGCAACGAGGATAACCACTGTACGCCGATAAACCGTACAACGGAAGGTGGGCGATTGATCCAATCATAGGGAGCACTGGGGATTTCGTAGACTTCCCCATTTTTAACGGCATCTAGATTAGCCCAACTTTTATCTTTCAAGATATTCTCGTATAGAGCATGTGTCGTATCCCCATCGGTACTAATGATGATCACTTCAGGGTTCCATTTTAATATCTGTTCGATGGACACTTGCATACGACGAACATCTTGTGTCGCTGGTACGGCAACATTATTCGCTCCAGAGAGATCAAAAGCTTCTGAGTTGACTGTTCCACTGATTTCTGTTTCTAATCCCTCTACCCCTTCGGCGTAGTATACCGGGACCTTTTCTGCGTCAGCTAATGATTGAGAGTTGGCCTTTATTCTTTCTAGAGTTTTGTTACAGTAAGTGGCTAATTGCTCTGCCCGTTCAGATTCGCCGATTAAATTACCTAAAAAACGATAAGCCTCTGCTGTATACTCAAGGCTGCCATCGATCATAAGCACTGGAATTCCAGTCTGCTTCTGGATCTCATCCGCTTCACCGATATATTCAGGAGATACATCTCCTACACTTATAATGATATCCGGAGCAGCCTTGAGCAATTCTTCAATACTTCCTGTAGGCGTAGTTCCTTTCCACCGTCCTAGATCCGGTAAATTCTGATATTCTGTGGCGACAAATCGTTTCTCATCATCCCTCAATTTACTATTCCAACCGGCGAGTTTTTGGGGTGATAAAGTATATAGAAAAACACTACCCGTAGCTGAAGTGGAATATACCTTGTTGATGATCGTCGGCACTTCAACTTGACGGCCGGCCATATCCGTAATCACCTGATTCTTCGCACTGGGGGGTTGCTCGCTTTGCCCTTGACTGCTTCCTTGCTGACTGCATCCAGCCAAAAAAGTCACTAGGAATAAAGCTAGGGTAATACTGATAAAAGCTTTTCGTTTCATGACGCTATATCCTCCTTTAATTTTAGGCTACGACTGGAATACAGATTTTCTTTTGTTCACCGTTTTTTACCGTGGCATTAGTGATCTCCACATCAATACCATAAATCTTGTGCAAATTTCCTTCAGTAATCACTTCCTCCGCTGCGCCCGAGCACAAAATATGACCATCCTTCAACATAATTACCTTAGCATCACAATAAAGGGCATGCTCGGGGGAATGGGTTGACATAATAATACTGAGTCCCTGTTTAGCTAGACGTTTGACATGGCTGAGCAGCCGGATTTGGTTACCGTAATCAAGACTTGAAGCCGGCTCGTCCATGACTAAAATCTGCGGCTGCTGGGCCAGGGCTCGAGCAATCAAAACCAACTGCCGTTCACCACCGCTGATTTCCGTGTAATTTTTATCCTCTAAGTAGGAAATATTTACATTCCTCATAACCTCTTGAGCAAGCTCTAGATCGCGATCAGAAGGGACCGCGTAATTATTAATGTGAGCCGTCCTCCCCATGAGAACTACATCCATCACAGAATAGGGAAAAGGGGGAATGTGGTTTTGAGGAACATAACCCATGACTTTGGCAAGTTCTCGACGACTACTATGACTTACGTCCTTACCATTAATAATCACCTGCCCCTGCCTAGCTTGATATAGTCCTAAAACCGTCTTGAACAACGTTGTCTTGCCAGCGCCATTTGCCCCAAGCAAACAGACAACCTCCCCTTTTTCTACCGTAAAGGATACGTTTTCAAAAGTTAGCCTTTGATTATAACCAAAGGAAAGGTTTCTTATTTCTAAACTCAATTCCAACCCCTCCTACTATGTGATAAGAGATAAACGAAGAAGGGAGCCCCAATCAGAGAGGTTAGAATCCCTAAAGGAATCTCCATTGACAATAAACTGCGAGCTAAGGTATCTACCACAAGCAAGAAAGATCCCCCCACCAATATGGATACAGGGAGCAACTTCTGGTAATTAGGCCCTGTGATTGCTCGGGCGAAATGAGGGATAACCAGACCAACCCAGCCAATCATGCCGCTGATGGAAACTGCAGTAGCAGTGAGAAAGGTTGCACAAATAATGACGATCAAACGTAATCTATCTGTGTCGACTCCCATACTCTTGGCCTCTTCATCACCAAAGGCCAAGAGGTTTAACTTCCAGCGCAAAAGCCAGAGGGGAATAATGCCAATGATCATGCACGGAAGAACCATAGTGATATCTTTCATTTGGATAGAACTCAAACTACCCATCAGCCAATAGGTAATTGCCGGTAGTTTTTCATAAGGGTCTGCCACACATTTAATCAGAGAAACCAATGAGGTAAAAACCGTCCCGACTAACATGCCACCAAGAACCAGGATAAGGGTTATCTCACCCGAATTTTTTATTTTGTTGCCGATAAAATAAGTAAGCCCTACAGCTAACAGACCAAAGACAAAAGCGGATACTGTGATCCCCAGACTACCCCAAGAATAAAGGATGGCCAAGGTCGCTCCAAACCCAGCACCTGCGGATACACCTAAAATATCTGGAGAAACCAGTGGGTTTCTGAATGTACCCTGAAAAGCCGCACCGGAAACGGATAAAGCAAAACCGATCAGAATAGCACCGAGAATGCGCGGAATACGGATATCGAAGATGATGGTTTGAACCGTGGAAGATACTGTAGTTTCAACGCCAAATAGTTGTCTTGCCAATGTACCCCAAACATCCACTGGGTGAATGGGATATCTACCGACAGAAAGTGCGATGATTGATAAAAATATGATAATGATCATTAACAGAATCGGCCTTAATCTGCTCGATCTGTCACTATGGAATGAGCTGCTATACTTTGCTTCCATTTTTTAAGCAAAGACCTCCTCTCTACTTAATATTTTTATTATAAGTTTCCATATAAAATTTTATTGCCCTGACAATGCCTTCTACGTCTTCAATGTGGTAACAAGGAACACCGATACTCCAGACTTTATCACTGGCAATGGCTAAGAGCTCCTGGGGCTCAGAAATAAGATGCTCGCTGCGGGCGCAACGATGAACTTCAATTTTGGGTTTCCCACTTATTCTAAAACCTTCAGTGAGAATAATATCCACCTTATCGATTCGGCTGATTAAATCATCCAGCTCCTTTTCTTCATCAATCTTTTGAATAAGAGCTATTTTCTCCGCCGAGGCGATCATGACTATATCGGCCCCTGCTTGTGCCATTTTCCAGGAATCTTTGCCCGGCACATCCATATCAAAGCGGTGGGCATCATGTTTAATAGTAGCAATTTTTATCCCATCCTGTTTTAACCTAGCCACTACTTTTACTAACAAGGTGGTTTTTCCGGTACCAGATGGAGCTACAAAAGAAATAACCGGCGTATTATCATTCATCATCTTTTCTGCCTCCTCACATAGTTTAGGATTCTTTTGAGTTTCCCAATAAAGAAAGACACTTCTACGAAAATTGAGATACATGAAGAAGTGCCTTATCGGCTTCATTTCCTCCTTTCCATATCGGGGGGATGTTCGATTTCTCAATCATCCCTGTGGGTAATCTACCCAGGCCTTATTGCCATAGTTTACCCGTAGGCAATAAGGCTCGGAGTGCTATTTAATTAGCTCACGGTCCAATGGTTTGAAATCAAGTGCACTTAATCACTAATATAGCAAGAACCGTGCCAGTCAACGAAAGCCCTTCAGATCGCTATTTCTCAGGGCTCTAGCTTTTCTAAAGGCTACAAACTCGTTCCATAATGAGACTCTCTTTTTCAATATGAAAAAGAGAGTCTTACTCACGCATAGACGAAATGCCCTCCAAACGTGTTGCTCACGTAGGAGGGCATTGGTGACTGCGCTTTTTCCTCGCCATGGTGTCTTGGTAAATGATAGAATGGAAACAAATATTGTCGGTGAAAATAACTATAGGAGGCAGAAATCCTATGGCACAAAATAATAGTAGCAGAACCAACGACGACCGAGGGATTACTCTGTTTGACCGGATCGCGCCGGTGTATGGGCTTTACTTTAATTATCAAACTCGCAGGTATCAGATGAATCTGGAAAAGGTCAAGCAAGAGTTCCCCTTACCTATATGCCCAAAAGCCTTGGATGTGGGGTGTGGTACAGGTGCTTTATGTTATGTACTGCAAAATCAGGGATGGGAAATTACCGGGGTGGAGCCCAGTCGAGGCATGCTTGGCGTCGCTACAAAAAAGCTCGCCAATCTAGAGATTCCGCTCGTGCGAGCCGACGTGCTAGCCGGCCTACCCTTTCCTGATCAAAGCTTTGATGTGACCCTAGCTTCTTTTGTTGCCCATGGATTAAATGCCGAGCAGAGAAAAGCCATGTACAGGGAGATGAACAGGGTGGCAAAAGAATATGTGATCCTTATTGATTATAACCAAAATCGCTCCTTCATCACGGATATGGCAGAAACCCTAGAGGGCGGTGATTATTTCAACTTTATTAAGCAAGTGGAGTCAGAGCTTAAGGAAGTCTTTGACCAAATTGATATCATCCCCACGGGTCCCCATTCGTCATGGTATATCTGTCGGGCGATTTAGCTGGCATTTCCCCATCCATGCTTGAAAGTTAGAAATTGCCTCCTAATCGAAATGTTGTCGTTGTAAAGTCATATATTTCTCCATAATGGTGGCTTCTGCATCGGTGGCGATGATTATTGTTTTAAATATTCCTTAATCTGACTGAAACTATATCCTGGCGACACCTCTTCAATCGACTTCATTTGGGTTTGAGCAGGAACTCCATCCGGTATTTTAAAAAGTTGGTAGAACTCATTTAGATCCATCTTTAAGCTCTCTGCTGCTTCGCGTATGGTCATCGAACCCTTAATCCCACTCACATCGACTTTATTAGGGTTATTATCAGCTTCAGACTTTTCCGCCTGTAAATCTCCATTGCTTACCCCCTGCTCCTCTTTGCTCACCTCAGACACAGCTGAGCTCTCCTCTAGCTCAGCCTTCTCTTTTGCAGCATCAAAGTCATATTCCGGAGCTTCCTGAGAAATTTCGCTCATCTTTGTAGACTTGGCAACTTTTTCCGGAATTCCAAGCTTTTCATAGAGTTCGGGCAGGGATAAACCTGTCGCTGAGGCCGCTTCCTCAATGGTGTAATACCCTTTGACCTCAGAAACAGGGATGATCTCCCCTTCTTTTAAAGGAGCAGGTATGGTCTGGAAGTTCCCTGTCGCATCGGCGACCAAAACCGTCCCAAAGAATAACCCAACAACTATGGCTAGTGTCAGCAAGGGGTGGCTGACCTTATGGGCGACTTTAACTTCTAGGGCACCTTTTTTAGGGCAGGCGAGAACGCATTCATTACAACTGATACATTCTGCATCGGTCACTTTGACCGCTTTTTCTACATCGATATTAACAGGACAGACCTTATTGCATTTTTTGCAGTTTATACAAAGGCTCTCATTTCTCACGACTTTCGTAGGGCTAAACTTCCCCAAGATCCCATAGAGGGCACCTGCCGGACAGAGATACTTACAAAAAAATCGATCATAAATCAACGACCCTACGACGGTTATCCCAAGCAAAATAAAACCGATAATCGACTTGGGATCTTCTTCAATCGCTTCAGGAATCGATGTAATATGCCCATAAGCTACATAGGGATCATAAGGAGATATCCAAAGGGTGCCATAGTACCACGCCATGCCGACCATAAGGACTAATATAATATACTTCAAATATCTTAAGGGTCTGTCAATGGCCTGGGGTACAACTCGACGTTTTTTAAATAACTTTATCCCTATACGGGCAAATAGCTCTTGTAAAGCGCCAAAGGGACAAAGAAGGCCGCAGAAGCTCCGTCGAAAAAGAAGGGCTAAGACAACAGTTAGAACGAGTATAACCACAGTTCCAGAATAGATTTTTTGGATAGTGCTTCCCATAAAGAGAAGGGTATAAAGACTTTCTAATCCTCCGAGGGGACATAAAGCATGCACGGATGGGGATTTACCCCCGCCAAGAACTTGATGCATAAAGGATTCGTAAGTAACGAGGCCGAGTAGGCCGATCAAAATCAACAGCCTAAGCCACTTGGCGACCTTGTTAAGATTGAAGCTTGTCTTGGTGTCTAGTTTCGTCTTCAAACTCATTAAAAACACTCCCTCTATTAACGTTTAAATCTTATGTTCGTTATTATAGGGGGTGAATATGGCAAGACTTTGTCATTAGTTTGCACGAAGTATGACATTTATGCCGTAATATTAAAAGGGTTTACGACGGGGGATAAGTACAACCCGTGTCGTGAACCCTAATTTTCTACTTCTCTAGAACTAGTGATTTCCTAATGCTGAACTAGCTCTAGAATCTTATTTTTATCGAGTCCTACCACAACTTCTTCGTCAATAAAGAACGTGGGTACTCCACCAATCTTTCTTCGTTGCAGTTCCATAAGCGCCTCAGAATCCACATTGACATCCCTCTCAACAAAGGGAATATTGTTCTGCGAAAGAAACTTCTTCGCGATAGTACAATGCGGTCAGGTTTTGGTTGTAAACATGGTTACATTCTTCATACTAAATTCTCCTTTCATGAGTTGTATTTAGTATGACGTTTTATCCGATTTTTATTTGTCTTTTCTAGTAAAAGTGAGGCAATAAAAATTCTCCCCTAACTCAATATCATCCTGTGTTTCAAAACCTATTTCATTTAAGACACCCAAAACGTCTTCTTTACTGATTCGATGGGATATAGGAGGGCCCATGGGAGTCTCGTGTTTGTGGAACTCAATCACGGCAATTTTACCCTGATCATTCAGCAGTCTCTCTACTTCCTTCATAAAGATGGATTTGTCTTCGATCTCGTGTAAAACCGTAACCAATAAGACTAGATCGACTGATTTCTCTTTTATATCAAAACGTCCATTATCGACATAGATATATTCAACATTACTAATCTTCTCATCCTTTGCTTTCTCTTCAATAATCTTCAGCATCTCAGGATTTGCCTCTACAGCATAAACAACCTTTTCGGTCATTTTGGCAGCGGGAAGGGTGAATATACCACTCCCTGCTCCAATATCACATAAGACATGGCTCCCCTTAAGCCCGATGCGCTCCAAGGTCACTTGCGGATTAAGCTCCTCAAGCCGTTTTGGATTTTCTAACTTCATTTGTTGTTTGTTCATTGCTTACTACTCCTTTACTACTTTAATCGGCGTACCTCTTTTTAAGAAACCATATTTCTCGTTAAGTTTTATAAACCAGGCGGCCACTTGCCCTTGAATTAAAAAGGCAAGAGAAACCATGAGCGCCGCATTCGATCCAAAGGCTGTCGCAGCCAAGCCAATCGAAATAGAAAGGTTTCGGAGAACGGTAGAAAACACTAAGGTTAAGGCATCCTTTTCGCTGAAGAATCTTCGTCCGACGAGTATGGCCAAGAGATAATTAATGGCATAGAATACCATCTGCACACCCAAAGCCATCGCGAAAATATCGAGATGCTGGGCAATTCGTTTCGCATTCATACTCATACTTATGAAAATAATCAGCAGCATCCCCCAAGTACTTGCCGCAGGCAAGAAGGGTTTGATCTTCTTCTGAAAATGCTCCTGTGAGTATCGCTTCATGAGAAATTTGTACGTTAGCATTCCAAAAATTAATGGGATTATAATGACTAAGGCAATTGTTTTAAGGGTTAGAAAAATATCCACTGGAACATACTTGCCTACCATAAGATAAAGGTATCCCGGTGCTAGAACCGACCCAAGAAGTAATCCTGAGGTTGTCATCTGAATAGCTGCAGGCACATTCCCTTTAGCCAGCATGGTAAAAGCAATGGTCATATTACTTGTCGGTAGCAGCGCAGTAATCGCGAGTCCTGCAAAAAGCTGCGGATCTTTTAATAAGAATCCCGTTCCCAGTATATACGCGACCCCAGGAATAACTAAGAAATTCAGCCCCATAACTGTTAGAAACAATTTACCCTGAGACATATTGAAAACTTCTTTAGCCTTAAATCCTATCATTGTCGGATAGATCATCAGCATGGTAATAGGTAGAACCCATTGTTTGAGGATGCTCGTATCCACCCATATCCCAGCTAAAAAACCAATGATCAGCATTATCGGAATGGCGAAAGCGATGTTCTTGGATGGCCAAAAGAACCCTTTTTTTAGAAAGCTTGGCTCATTTGTACTCATTTATCCTTCCTCCTCGTCTCTAACTTGGTTTTACTTCTAGATTATTTTTTAAAAAAATATACCCCATAGGGGTATGATAATATATATTCTATATTTATTCAATATGTAGATTGACTTTCATCAAAGCCTTTATTGTTCCGCGGCTTAATGAATTCCGCGTGCCGGACGACTTAAGTACCACAAAACGTACGATAACCACAGCTAGAAGGTTCCGGTGGTTGACTATACTCAAGTTGCTCCCGTGTGTGCGCATAAGGGTTTTCAAGGACCTGGAGTAGTTGCCTTAATACACTATAGTCTCCCTCTTCCACTGCAGCTTCCAAGGCGGCCTCTACCCGGTGGTTACGTGGGATGACGGCAGGATTGCTGTTTCTCATTAACTGGTGTGAGGACTCCCTTGATTCCTGTTGTCTATTAATTCTCCCTTGCCACCGTTCCTTCCACTCGACGAATTCCCCACTGCTAAATAAAGCTGAATCCCCCGGGTTATCAAAGGTCAGAGCAAGGAAGGTATTCGTATAATCTGCCTGATGCTTTTCCATTAAATCAAGCAGGTCCTTAATAAAAGACTCATCCTCCGCTTCTTCACTCAATAGACCAAGCTTAGCTCTCATCCCTCTAAGCCAATTACTTTGATACAGTTCAAAAAACTGCGATACTTCAGCTTCTGCTATCTTAATAGCCTCCTCCTCATCTGCACTAAGCAGGGGCAAAAGGGTTTCAGCGAATCTTGCGAGATTCCAAGCAGCCATATAGGGTTGATTCCTATAGGCATAACGACCTTGACGATCAATCGAGCTAAATACGGTCGCAGGATCATAAGTATCCATAAAGGCGCAAGGCCCGTAATCAATGGTCTCTCCACTAACCACCATGTTATCGGTATTCATTACCCCGTGAATAAATCCAACAAGCTGCCATTGGGCAATGAGTGAAGCCTGACGCTTAATGACCTCCTGAAGCAAGGTTGGGTAGGGATTTTTAGCCTCCCTATGTCCATAATGCCTTTCTAATGTATATTCAGCTAGAGTCCTGAGATCCTCGACAGTACCCCACTGTGAAACATATTGAAAGGTACCTACACGAATATGACTAGCGGCTATGCGGGTAAGTATCGCACCGGGTAGCATTGTTTCACGAACAATCGACTCACCAGTTGTCACTACCGCCAAGGAGCGCGTCGTCGGAATGCCCAGCCCAAACATTGCTTCACTAATGATGTATTCACGGAGCATGGGGCCAAGTGCCGCCCGGCCGTCCCCGCCACGGGAATAGGGGGTTTTACCCGAACCCTTGAGCTGGATATCGTAGCGTCCACCCTCGGGTGTCATCTGTTCGCCCAGCAACAAAGCCCTACCATCACCCAACATGGTAAAATGACCAAATTGATGTCCGGCATAGGCTTGGGCAAGAGGTTCTGCCCCTTCAGGAAGCCTGTTGCCGGCAAACACACTTATACCCTCATCACTTTTTAGGGACTGAACATTAAGCCCCAAGCTCTCCGCCAACCTTTCATTGAGAATAACAAACTCTGGCGAATTGACGGGGACTGGGCTAAGCTTCGTATAAAGCAAACTAGGAAGAGATGCATAGGTATTGTCAAAATTCCATCCGGCTTTTTGTATTTCTTGCTCATCTATCATAGTCTTCTATTCTCCTTTTAAAATATGGACTCTAGATATTTACCTATCTATTGTTTGTATTTCAGGCAAACAAATTCAGGCAATCAAATAAACGAGCTTAGCACAATAATTCTAATAAATAATTACCAATAGAAGAAATATCATAGGAGAAATACTAATAGAAGCAGCTACTAAGTAGATGTCTTAGTCAGCCGCTTCTATTTTTCTAATATTAAGTCACTCCATGCATGCGGCATCCGCATGCTTTAGATCACTCTTAAGGATTTGCTGTAGAGTTCATCTCTAAGATATCGCTGTAGAGGTTTAGTTCTAGAGGTTTATTTCTAAGGGTTTAGCTCTAGAGAGTTTGCACTGCAGACTCAACAGTTATCTCCAGCACTGCCCTCAGCCAAGGGAATTTTGTTTTCATCATGTCAACTTCCGCTCCTTCAGTTATGAACCGAGCGGTGCCTTTGACTAAGAACCCTGTTCCCGGATACATTTTGCCTTGAACCTGACGGTTGGCAACAGTAAGTTGGACTTTATTATTCTTCTCGATGTTTTGCTGAGTTTGATTCATCCCCGCAGCAGGGAAAAGGAGCTTATCATCGGCAGTGATGTTAGCATAACTATTCCAAGTATTGGCTACATGGGGTTCACCGGCACCTTGAGTCACGATAGCTATCGCTCCATCGGCAGGGTGCTGTAGCACTTCTAAAAGCTTTTGATCCAACATTTGGGGAGCCTCCTTAAACGATATTTGTCAAGAAATCCAGTAAGACCTTATTGAGTCTGATTTACTGGTCAATGGATATTAATTCCCCAAACATCAAAAATAATCCTTCTTTATAGACTATCGCCAAAATCACTTCTGAACTTTTGCACTAGAGCCGTAGGCCAATCCGTCATCGTATCTAATCTTCCTAGGAAGAAGCGCAAAATCTTCGGCTCTTCCACGAATTTCATCCCACCGATCAGCTCGCGGTTTTCATAAAGCCAAGCGATACGGTCCACGGCGTACTTGACCTGGGAAAGTGTAAAGACGCGACGGGGCATCGCTAGGCGCACCAATTCCATGTCGGCAAGAGGTTCTACACCGTTAGCATCCCTATCCTCAGACATAGTCCCTCTTTCCATACCGCGCACACCGCTCACCAGATAAAGGGCTGCCGCTAAGGCTGCTGCCGGGTACTCTTGCTGAGGAACATGCTTAACGAACTCCATTGCGTTGATATGGCACCCCAATCCCCCCGCCGGTGTGACCACGGGAACTCCTTTTTTCTGTAGCTCTTCCGTCATATAGGCAATAAATTGAGGGCCTTGGTTGATCATATCCTCATCCATGGTCTCCTCAAGACCTACCGCCATAGCCTCCATCTCGCGGACGGACATCCCGCCATAGGTGAGAAACCCCTCGTAGAGAGGAATAAGCTCGCGCATCTTAGCAAAATGCTGCTCGTTGTTCGTGCAGATTCCGCCTCCCCGAGCACATCCCAGCTTCCGTGCGGAGAAGTAAATGACATCGGCCTGATTGGCAATAGCGCGGGTGATCTCGCGAATACTCATATCCCGGCATTGCTCTTCACGAACCTTGATGAAGTAGAGATTATCGGCTAAAAGGCTGGCATCTAAAACCAACATCACCCCAAATTCATCGCAGACCTGACGGGCTTCCTTTAGATTAGCTAATGAGAAGGGTTGGCCACCAATAAGATTGGTCCCCGCTTCAAACCGCACAAAGGAGATCGCTTCAGCGCCCTTTTCCGCAATCAAGGCTCTTAGCTTGGCGATATCCAAATTACCTTTAAAGGGACATTCACTATTGACTTGATACCCTTCTTCACTCAGTAATTCTTCAACACGACCACCATTTCTCACGATATGGGATCTGGTGGTCGTGAAGTGATAATTCATAATAGCGATGGATCCCGGCTTAACAAAGGATTGGGCAATCACATTTTCACACGCTCTTCCTTGATGGGCCGGTAAGAAGAAGCTTTTACCAAAGATCTCTTGAACTTTATTTTCTAGCTTTGAAAAGGTCTCTGATCCGGCATAGCTGTCATCCGCCTCCATCATGGCTGCCAATTGCTTATCACTCATGGCATTGACCCCACTATCGGTCAGCATATCCATGAAGACATCTCGGTTTTTCAGGAGAAAATTATTAAACCCAGCCTCCTGCAAAGCTTCTAAACGCCGCTCAATCGGCCAGATATTTAATTTTTGCACAATCCGAACCTTATGCATTTCGAGGGGGATGTTTTCACCCGAATAAAACTTAACGTTGGACATTTGAACACTCCTCTTCTCTTTTTTTATGTAGATGATGGGAGATGCTCAGTCGGACTAAAATCTCTGGCAAATAAAAAAGCACCCCATAGGAGTGCAGGACAAACTTAGACCACCTTAAACCTATCTACCGTCCTACTGACCTACTCAAATTTAATCTTACTATGCAAAGCATCCTACTGTTCTACCCATTCTACACTAACATTATAATCTAACGCATAACTTTTTGCAAAACACTACGATGGGCTCTCATGTAGAGAGCGACGTCTTTTTGAGCTAGTAGTACCACTTCATCGAGGCTGTCCATCACAGGCGCAGGGAAGAGCTTAAACCAAGCTTGGATAAACAACACGATGCCCTCCAACGTTTAACGCACGCAGGAGGGCATTGTTCTAAGCATTTGATGTGCCTCCATGTAAAAGTCCTGCCGATTAATTTACTGCGAATTTATCAACGGTATTCACCAATTCGTTTGCATTATCATTTAAGCTTGCCATAACTTGGTTAACTTTTTCAAGTTCTATTGATACAGTCGCGGCAGATGCAGCAAGCTCTTCTGCACCGGCAGCTCCTTGGCTAATTGTCTGGGTAACATTATTCATTGCTTCAGACACAGATTTAACCATTTCTTCTAATACTAGCGTCGTACTTGAAAATTCATGGGTCAAACTGGATACGATGTCCGAATCGTTCTGATACTGGTTCCCAGTTTCTACAAGTTGATCATAGTCAGGTATGACAACCTCATTGATAAAGCGCAATGTCCTTAGGGCCCCTTCTGAAAGGTCCTCATGAGCTCCAATGACATGATTCACTAAGTCTTCTATTTCCTCAACCGAGGCGGCGGACTGTTCCGCCAATTTACGCACTTCTTCAGCAACAACTGCAAACCCTCTGCCATTTTCTCCTGCTCGAGCCGCTTCGATTGCTGCATTCAAGGCGAGTAAATTCGTTTGATCAGCAATTGCCGAAATACCTTGAGTCAGTTCGCCTATTTTCTGAACGACTTTTGATCTCTCAATCGCTACTTCAAGGGATTCTTTTTCTTGTTCGTAGATACCCGCTGCTTTAGTTTGAGCTGCAATCGCTTGTTTCTTTAATCCTTGGGCTCGTTTTTCTATCTGATCGGCTTGATTACTTCCGTCATCTGCCTTAGCTTTAAGCTCGGAGATGTTGCGTTGGAGTTCTTCGCTTGAAGCAGATATTTCTTCTGCAGCCGCTGCAATTTCTTGGAAACCTGCCGATACTTGTTCCGTCGAAGCTGCCATTTCCTCTGAACTACTTGCGACATTTGAAACCGCCTCAGTACAATCGTTGGTTCCATGATTAACTTCTTCGGTTACGACCATTGATTTCTTAATCAATTCCCTCAAATTATCTGAAGCAATTCCTAATTTTTTTACGAGTTGCCCAATTTCATCGTTACCGCCTTGGACCTCAACTGTAAAATCACCGTTCGCCAGAGCTTCAGCAACTGCCTGCCCCTTTGCAATAGAACCTTTAACAGAACGAAGAATGTAGTATGTAAGAAGCAAGGCTACTACAACCGCAATCCCTAAGATAGTAAGTATCATTGTAATAAGTTGACTAATACGAGCCGTCATTTCCATTTCTGTACTCTTCAACTCATCAGCTTGATAGGTGATAAAATCTTGGAGCGCTTTTGTTGTAGATGCATTAACTTTTGAGGCAACCTCTGATCCATATTTGTTAGCTACAACTCCACCGTTTGTTTGGTATAATTCGATTAATTTGGCTTGATGGGGAGCAAATTCAGCCATTGCTGCGACAACGACGTCAAGCTGCTCTTTATCCTCCGGTAATACAATATCTTGAAGCTTCTTTAAGTCTTCATTTGCCTTATTGATCGCTTGTTTTAAATCGTCATAAAATTTTTCGTTACCCGAGCTAAAATACCCGCGTTGAGCCGATGTTTGAAGTGCAAATTGTAAGGCGATATCTTGGGCCGTATTTTGCATCTCAATATGGTATCCAGAAACATCTTCAGCCAGTTCCCCAAGGTTATTCACTTGATAATAGACAACACCGACTATAATTGACATTATTAAAATAAGAGCTGAATAACTCCAGATTAGTTTTGTTGAAAGTTTCATATCAGTCAATACCCCGCTTTTCCTATAAGTTGTACCTCATTGATTTCACAATTCGACTTCTTTCCTCATTTTTCTACTAAATATCACAATATTCTATGATATATTTATTTTCCCATATATAAACTTCATAAAGCTTAACCATCCCAAGAGAAGCCCTCGCGAGTAGAAAGAATGAAAAATCTACCAGCGAGGGCTTTGGTTGCCTTGTTATTGAACGCCCTACTTTCTATACGCGGTTTAATGTTTAAGCGGTTATTGTCACACCCGTCTCAAATACTTGATCACGCGCAACCAATTTGACTTGGTATTTACCAGACAAGCCGGTTTTATTGATGAAGGTATCGACGTTACGTGGATCTTCCTTTTGGAAGGTTCCAACACACATAGCTTGGAACACTTGGGGTACGGTGTTAATAGGATAGCGTAAGGTTTCGCCTGTTTCGTTAACCAGGAGTAGTTGGGCCATTTCACCCGTTTCCATTATCGCATTAAAGTTAAAGCGATCCTCTTCTTCAACGATGTTTGCGAGATAATCCTCCGGAATAAGCTCGCCAGTTTCTGTGGCCTTGATTTTCATCTTCGTTGTTTCTGTATCAAGCAAGCTACCAAGGATTTGTCCTGCCCCGAGCTCAGCAGTTTCATTAGCATAGTAGAGGGGGAGTTTTTCTGCGCGATAATAGTTGCCTACAATCTGCATTTCATAGACTAGCTCATCATCTACTAATTCACAGGTTATGGAGTTAAACTCAAATTTATTGCCCTTGAATTCTGGTAATGTGGATTTAATAACGGCCATTCCTTCACAGGTCTCACCATTTTCATAACCGATACCTCCGGAATGAACCATGTAATGCCCTTCATCGTAGTATTCCACGTTGCAAATATAGGGGGAGAAGAACTCAGCGCCCCGCTCTTTACCATATTGCCACACTTGTTCAATGGTCATCTTCTCAGTATCAATCCGGTAGCGAACTCCGCGTGTATAGTTGTCCTTATTCGGAAGGTATTTGTCCTTATTTTTAGAGCGAAAATGCCCATTATCGAGGAGCATGACATCTCCATCAGGAAGAATGACGCAGGCATGTTGCTCGTACTGCCATTCAAGACCTTCTCCAACTGGGGTGAAGAAGTATCGGTCCACCATTTCCTGGGGCCAGCCTTCAGGGTCACCGATAATCCAGTTCAGCTTACCACTTTCGAAGTCGATATTGATCACCGCATCCTGGTGACGTCCGGAGAAGGTCAGGCTATGGGTCTTTTTGTCATACCAAACCGCATTATTATGGAACCAGTCGTGAGCATCCTGGCTGCCGGAACCTGCCACATCCTGGGGAAGAACGGTTTTATAGTCCCAGGTTTTTAAGATCTCCCCTGTATTAGGGTCGATCAGCGCACACATGTCCTCTACTGTATGGGAATGACCATCAAAGGTAAGCACCAAAATGTTTCCATCTTCCATCACGAATTGGTCGTGGTGGTAGCCGCTGGGGATGCGGTACTCTTTAAAAACCTTACCACTAAAGGCCATTTCATAGAGCCCTGAAGTAAAGTAAGGCATTTTTACTAAGCGTTCGGTACCGACCAAAATATGACCGTTGGGCATCCGTTTCATATCGAAGGATAAAGCGACCGTGGTGTGCCAACGAACGTCACCGGCATAGTCGATACCCACTGCCATCGTCCGAGACGTGGCAGATGTAAGGAACATCAGGTTGTCCCCAAAATACTCAGGTGTCGTCTTAATCGAAGTTGCAGGCACTACATCCTGAGGTAGTGGCTCAGTTGTAATGGTCATAGAATTTCTCTTACCGTTAGTCAGGATAATTTCAACGGTGTTGTCATAGCCAGCATATAAGCCATAAATCGGAAGAACATGCGTGGTATTAGCCGGGAACGTATGCCGGATATCTCCGGGGTGTTCCTTACCTTTTACTAGGATCGTAACTTCAGTAGCTACCGGAGTTTTAAACATAACCATGGCTGTCAAAGGACAAATTTCGTATGGGTTAACTTTGACCAGTGGATTATTCAGTGTGTAATGACCGGACTCGAAATCGTCTAAGAAGGCCCGTTCCCTCTCCTTTTGCCGAGTAATGATGTGGGGTACAAAGTCGTATTTAATTTTGTCCATTTTCTCACAACTCCTAACGCAAATATACTAGCCCTGACATTCACATATTAACATGCTGTTGTTGCGTTCTTCTAACAACGATTCGTGGTGTCTATCCACAAGAAAATGTTTTAACACCACTCTCACCGGCATCGGAGCGAAAACCTTCGTTTATGATTTAAAGATAAATTCTTATTTGAGATAAAAGATATTTTAAGTCTTGCTTCTTTAATTAATAGCAAATAAAAACAACGATATCTTAGCTACTTGAGAAGCAAGCTAAGCTATCGTTGTTTCCATTTTTGTCGCCAAATTCTCTTGGAATCTTCTTTAGCTATGGCAACTATGTTCATGCGCGTGGCATGAGTCCCCGGAATCCTTTAGTGATCCTTCCAGCCATTGGAGAGCGACCGTCTTAACATCACCTGAACAGCCACGTAAAACTTCTATCCCTGAGTTTTTTAGAACCCCTACAGCTCCCTCGCCCATATTGCCAGCGAGCATGACTTTTACTCCCTTCTCAGAGAGGGTTTGCGCGATATTTGATTTGCAGCCACAGCCTGCAGGGGAAGCGACAGTTTCTTGATCAAGGATTTCTTTACTCGTGTCATCGACAGTGAATATAGTGAAGTATTCACAATGCCCAAAATGATCGTCAATACGATTCTGACGCGATGGTAAGGCAATTTTCAGCATTAAACATTCCTCCAAAGCACTTTTATAAAGTAGCCTTATGTCTTATAATATAATTGACATATGCCCTTTAACCACAATAATAAACTCATAAATGGCATATGTCAATAACTCAGCTATTCGGGGGTGAAAAAATGCCACGGCCCAGAAAGTGTAAGAAGGTATGCTGTTTACCAGCAAACAACTTATTCGGACCTCTTAACATGAGCGATAGCGAAAGTGAAATGATCACCATGACTGTGGATGAATATGAGACCATTCGTCTTGTTGATTTAGAAGGAATGACCCAGGAAGAGTGTGCAGAGCGTATGAATGTTGCTCGCACAACAGTACAAAGAATCTATTACGATGCTCGCAAGAAACTAGCAACCTCTTTAGTCCAAGGGAACAGAATACTTATCGAAGGCGGTGACTATAAGCTTTGTGACGAGAAAGAACAACATCTTTTCAGGTGTCCTAGATGTCACAAACGAAAATGCTTATAGATCTTCTATTTGAACTGCATTAGCCATTAGTGCTCTCATAGCTCTGAAGCTTACGGTATAGATTTCTCAGACTAATTCCCAAAAGGTCTGCGGTCAGTGCTTTATTGCCGTTAAGCTTTTCCAGCGTTGCCAGGATATAATGTTTCTCTACCTCTTCAAGCTTGAGGAGATTGTCACTTTGGGCAATAGAGTTAATTCCCTCGACAGGATCAAGCGCTATAGAGTTCTTAAGGTTTACTTCGACTTTTTCAGGCCAAATATCTGAGGGAGCAATGACCCCATTCGTGGCAAGTATTTGTCCTCTTTTTATAAGGTGGGAAAGCTCTCGAACATTTCCCGGGAAGTCATAATTTAACAAGCTTTGCTTTGTTTCAGGAGCTAGTACTGAGGATTTACTGGATAACTCTTCTTTATTGGCTTTTTCAAGAAAATATTCCGCAAGGGGAAGAATATCTTCACGCCGTTCACGCAAAGGTGGAACACCAAGGGTGACACCATTTAAGCGATAATAAAAGTCTTGGCGGAAACGCTCCTCCTTTATCTCCTCTTGAAGGTTGCTGTTAGTCGCGGCAATGACTCTAATGTTAACACGTCTTAGCCTAGTATCACCTACACGACGAAACTCACCTGATTCCAAAAATCGCAAAAGCTTTACCTGTAAACTTAAAGGCATTTCCCCAATTTCATCGAGAAAAAGGGTTCCCTGGTCTGCCATTTCAACAAGGCCAATTTTCTGAGCTCCCGCTCCTGTAAAGGCTCCCTTTTCATGCCCAAAAAGCTCACTTTCCATCAAGGCCTCTGGGATTGCACCTGCATTGAGAGGGATGTAGGGGCTATTTGAGCGTGCACTCCAAGCATGAATCGCTTGAGCCACTAGGTCCTTGCCTACACCGCTCTCACCTTGAATAAGGATTGAGGCATCCGTCTGGGCCACCTTTCGCGTAAGTTCGAGGAGTTCTAGCATCCTCGGGCTTTCAGCAATAAGGGTAAATCCGGAAGCTTGGCGACGCACTACTTGTCTAAGTCCAGTATTTTCAAGGAGCAATTCCCTTTTTTCCATCGCCTTTTGGAGTGTCAATTCAAGCTCTGATAAATTACAAGGTTTCGTTAGGTAATCATAGGCGCCCAGTTTCATGGCATCTATCGCTGACTCGATGGTCCCATGCCCTGTAAGCATTACAACCTGAAGGTCTGGTTGGAGCGCTTTAATCTGAGGCAAAAGATTCAGTCCATCTCCATCCGGTAATTTGATGTCTAACAGAATCGTATCAAACAAGGTATCCTCTATTAGTGCTAGTCCTTCGGCAGCTGTCCCTGCTTGTATTACTTCATAACCTTTACGCTTTAATCTTTTGGCGATTATCTCACGTAAAGCATCCTGATCATCTAAGATCAGAACCTTCTGTATGCGTTTCATTTAAGCTCACCTCTTTATGAAGGGGTATCGTCATTCTTACAAGGGTTCCTTCACCTTCAATACTTTCAACTTCTATTGTACCACGCATTTTACGAATAATTTCATAACACACAAACAATCCCAACCCTGTTCCCTTACCGACGGATTTTGTGGTAAAGAAGGGATCAAAAATACTTTTTTGATCTCTTGCCGAAATGCCAGGGCCATAATCCTTTACCTCAATCCTTATGACTTCTTTTACACCATCTGTACTACTTTCGTAATTTTCCATAGTATCGGGGCTGTCTTTTTCTATATCCCTATATCCCTTGACTTCTATGATACTTTCTCTATCTGATACATCTAAAGAGTTGGTTACAATATTAAGAACGACTTGCTGCCACTCATTTTCATTTCCCCATACTAATAAATCGTCTTCAAGCTCATTCTTAAGCAAGACACTGTTTTGTTTTGCCCTATAGGCTAATAGTTCTAAGGTTTTCAAAGTGGCTGCTTTCAGATCAACCAATTCTTCTGTTGGATTTTTACGTGCAAAGCCTAATAAATTCGCTGTGATTTTTTTGCAGTGGGCAATTTGTTCTAAAACTATATGATAACCTTGGGTAATTTCCTCATCCGTAAGCTCAGGGTCTTTTTCTTCAAGGCGATCAAGCAGATCTTCACTATGAGCGGCTACGATAGCTAAGGGGTTATTGATTTCGTGAGCAACACCCGAAGCCAGAAGACCAATGGCAGCCATCTTATCCGTCTTGAGCATTCTAGCCTCTAATTCTACCTCTTGAGTGACATCCTCAATGAGCAGAAGATAGGCTGCATTTTCTGGGTTATCAGGTGAGAGCTTATATTCCATCTGGCGAAGGTGGCGACTTACACCATTAAAGGATAGGGTAACATTACGAACAACATTGTCGTAAGGTAAATTGATAATTTGATCGCCAAACCATTCGACAAACTTTGGATTCCACCAGATAATCTTTCTTTCGGAGTTTAAAAGGATCATCCCCGCTCCAATTCCGTCGACGACGGTAGTCAAGAGCTCCTTTTCCTCTTCAAGGTCTAGATTTTTCTGATCTAAGAAATTCAGTAGCTGATTGAAAGATTGGACTAAACGTCCTATCTCATTTCGATTTTCAATAGGCAAATGATTTTCTAAGTTACCCGTTGAGATGATTTCTCTAACTCGACTTTCCACGTTTTCGATCGGATCCACAAGCTTTAGCCCAAATCCAATACTCAAAATAAGAACAATAATCATAATTAAGAGTGCTATGACGATAAGCTTTAGGGCAAAGTTATGAATAGGCTTAAAGGCTTCGCTGGTAGGCTGTTCAATAAATATAGCCCATTTAGGATTGTCTAAGGATACAAAAGACCCAATAACAGAAATCCCTTGGATATTTTTATATCTACTTCCGAAAGAATAGTTTTCTCCCTCGAAGAAGCCTTGCACAGAGTCATTATTTATCTTGGTCTGCTGTAAAACGAGGCTAAAATCAGTATGACCGATTAGATTCCCTGATTCGTCAATAAGATAAATATACTCTAAAGGATCAAGCTGCGTACTTACAAACCTATCGTTGATTACCTTTAGGTCAATTTTAGCTTGCAGATACCCTAAGGGCATATGAGTTAGGGGGTCTTTCAGTTTTATAGTTAAATACATAGCCGGTCGCCCATCCTGAGAAAAAAGCATAGGGCTTGAGCCGATAGACTCATCATTTTTGAGTGGATTCTCAATTTTTCCCGAAGAAAAATTCCTTGGTACATCCTCACTTCGTGCTACATGGTCAATGGTCATATAATCTAGATTTGCGACCTTTATTTCATCGATAAAAGGCTCAGTTCGCATGAGGGTACCTAACACAATCCGACGCATGCTTTGGTCTTGGCCTAATAAGGTCCTGGCATTGGCCTCTGTCGTTTGGGCTAAGGTAATCTCTAGATTTGTATAAAACGCTTCTAATTCTCTTGCTAGCATTATAATCTGCTGATGATTTTGTTCATAAATATTCTCTTCTAAATGTTGCTTCACAGAGGTAAAGCTCAGATACCCTAGAAAAAATACAGGGAGTATCGACATGCAGACACCAAAGAGAAGAACATGAGCCTTTATTCGCATCCACCAAGGACTAGTGCTGGTTTTCACGCGCTTACCTACTTTCCACTTACCCTATCCGTTGTCACAGACTAACCTTCAGTGAGGCCAATTTCCACTCTGAAGAAAGTCGCGCTCAATCAATGACCTGATCGTGGTTGTCCCCACTTATCTATTCTAGTTTATCATGTAAATAAAAAGGGATGAAGACTTTTTGAGCCTCCATCCCTTTTCAAGCTAGTTTTTCAATAAATTAAACGTTAGCCCAATAATTTCCCATAACGAGTACGGATAAGAGGAAGCCAAGGGGAACATTGACTAATACACCTGTGGTAAATGCTGCAAAAGGCTTCCAACCAACTGAGGTTAAATCTCTGAAACGTGTCGTAAAGCCAATGGACAAGAAGGTGAAGATAAAGGCCCAGTTTCTTAGCTCTTTTAAAGGCTTAATTACGGCTGCTTCAATGCCTGCTTGAGCAGCGTCACCATTAGAGGCAACTAAGATCGTGACAATAATGGAGGCAACGAAGAAACCGAGAACGAATTTAGGGAAACGTCCCCAGATTTCACCAGCGTTTGGCTTACTTCCATCGACTCTTTTTTCCCATTGGGTAACAGAGATAATGGCCATAAGGAAGGCCCAAATTCCAACGAACATATCACGGCCAACAACTTTAACTAAGGTGAAGGTCTTAATCGATTGCTCACCGATAGCTGCTGCTGCGGCCATTCCGGCTGCATCAGCGAACTCCGAAGTTCCAATCCATGCCCCAGCAGGGCCAGCATCGATACCGAACATTTTAATTAGGATGGGTAAGCTGAAGATCATAACGACAGCCCATACCACAACCAGTGAGATTGCTACAGACACATAGTTTTTATCTGCTTTAACTGCACCACCGATAGCGATTGAGGCAGATACACCACAGATGGAACCACCAGCTGCTAGAGTAGAAGCAAAACGGCGGTCAAGTCCGAATAATCGTGTTCCAGCGAAATAAATTGTTGAGAAAGTGACTACGGAAATTATTGTAGCTTGTAAAAATGCTACAGGACCAGCCTTCATAATAAGGGTAAAGGGAAGGGTTGCACCCATGAGAACGATACCCGTTTTAACATAAAACTCTGTTTTTAGCGCCGAATCAAGCCAGGCAGGAATCTTCACAAAGTTTCCAATGATAAGCCCAAAAGCAAGTGCGAGCAACGGAGCTTCCAAGTTAAAATCTTTAGCAACAGTCCAAGAACCCATTACTGTTACAAAAAGACTAAAGATGAAGAGAACTGCGAAACCAACAACGAACTTAGAAACATTATGCCCTAAGATCTTTATCGCAATTGAAAAAAGAAGTAAAAAACCTAAGAATAAACCAATAATTCCAGGGATATTCTTGCCCAAATACTCTGTTGCAGTACCGAATTCACTCCAAGTAGGCACTTTAATAGCAATCCCTTTCATGAACGAACTTCCACTTGCCCATAAAAGGATTGAGATAAGTACTATGCCAAGTCCGAGCCAAACCGCCCAATAATCTTCCTTTTTGAAGAGAGCTGAAAATCCTCCAGAAGGCGATGTGGGCTTTTTTTCCTGTTGTACAGCCATTACTATTAAACCTCCAATACCTAATTAAGACTTTTGAATAAATATAATGCTACAGATCGAACAGTATCTTCGATTAGGCATACCACCTCCTATGTGAATATGAAATCTAGTACCTATAATGCTTTAGCAAAGTACTTCTTCCCAAATTAAATGCAATTCTCATGCCAACCTTCCTAAAACGAAGTAAAGTAATTTCAAATACAGTTAATAGGGTTTTCTTATGCTTTAAATGCTTCCTTGAGTTTAATCTATTGTTATATATTCTTTTGACAAAATGGCAAAATCGACAAAATGGCATGACATTTTGTCATGACATTTTGTCAAATAATAAAAAAATCTCTCAGGTAAATAGTGTTCCCTGAGAGATTTCTGTATCATTGTTCTAGGATATAAGCTTAGAGAACGCCCCAAAGACGGGTATATTCCACATCTAAGACAAATTCATCATCTCCAAAGCCATTCTCCTCTAAAATCTTGCAAGCCTTATTAAACTCAAAAGATTCGGTCTCCATTAAGATATGATCCTTCCAACCGGTGACTGCCCAGTCATCATGAGCATTTTTAAGTAATTCCATCATTTGGGCGATACGCTCTAGTCGCCAATTCAAAAATTGATTAAAGTTGCGAACCGCTTGAGGGGAAACATTTTTCACTTTAACAATATCATTAAGGGGTGGCCTTTCGCCCGGTTGCCAATCCTTCTTCTCAAAAAAATAAAATAAAAAACGAGCTCTTTGAACACATGTCTCATTATCTGGATGCATACTGCATTCCCCTTTCCTTATTTTTTCCCGATGACTAACAGGTTCCCTTTATCTTACCGTCATCCAATAGCTACCCATAACGATAACGGATAAAAGATATCCTAATGGTACATTGATTAGAATCCCCGTAGTAAATGCCGCAAACGGTTTCCAGCCTATGGATGTTAGTTCACGAAAACGGCTAGTTAATCCAATCGAAAGAAATGTAAAGATAAACGTCCAATTTCTTAATTCTACGATAGGGCTAATAATATAAGTCGATATATCTTTATTCATCGAGGAATCTGCAAAGGCTGTTAAAACTGTAACGATTATCGATGCAATCATAAAGCCAAGGACAAACTTAGGAAAACGAATCCAAATTTCAGCGGCATCAGGTTTTGAACCAACATATCGTTTCTCCCAAGTCGTTACCGAAAATAAAGCCATGATAAAGCACCAAACTCCAATAAACATATCACGACCAACGACTTTCATCAATGTGAAGGTCTTTATGGCTTGCTCATTAATAGCCGCGGCTGCAGCCATTCCAGGGGCATCTGCTAATGCAGCAGTACCAATCCAAGCTCCGGCCGGACCTGGCGCAATCTCCAACAAGCTAATTGCGAACGGTAGCACAAAGATCATGACAATAGACCACATGACCACCAGCGAAATCGCTATCGATACTTGCTTTTTTTCAGCTTTAACCGCTCCACCAATAGCGATAGAAGCCGAGACCCCACATATGGAGCCTCCTGCCGCTAATGTTGCTGCAAAACGATTATCTAACCCAAAAAACCGTGTCGCTGTCCAATAAATGGTCATAAAGGTCGCTATGGCAATAATTGTGGCTTGAGCAAAAGCCGTAAAACCCGCTTGGAGAATTAGGGTGATTGGCAGTGAAGCCCCCAGCAAAACAATGCCAACTTTGACATAGAAGTCAGTCTTAAGAGCATTGCTCATCCAACTAGGGGTCCTTACGATATTACCTAGAATAAGCCCAACAAGCAAGGCCAACACAGGCGTCTCAATATTATATTTCCTCATAACTTCCCAGGAACCTAAGACTGTAATTCCCACACTTAGGATAAAAAGAACCGTAAATCCTAAGGCAAAAGGCCACATTTTTTGCTTAAGAGCCTTTATCGGTAGCCCAAACAAACAAAGGAAAAATAAGTATAGCACTAGCAATGCGCTAAGATGATCCGTGATATATTGAATAGCTATTTTGAAATCGTTATAGTGTGGCACTTTTAGAACGAGCCAGGTTAAAAGCGTATTCTTCTGGTAAAAAAGAATGATCGCCAATAGGATAACTGCTACACCTAGCCATACCGCCCAATATTCCTCTGTTTTCCAAAGCGCCGAATAACCCTCTTTAGGAGTCGTTCGTTTCCTTGAGAGGGTAGTTTTACCCATCTATCTAATTCTCCTTTACAGTTCCAATCACTAAATACAATACTAGGACAACCCGGCTCATTTATCAAGCAAAAAAGATGATCCATGTTAATCCACGAATCATCTAAGCATTTTCAATTTTTCTATGATCTTTTTTAGGTAATACTCCGTTTAGTCTAGCAGATAGGAGAACCAAAGACAAACGAATTCAAGAAAAAACGAGTGTGATTTCCCCAAGAAATCAACACTCATTTTTATTTTAGACCTTATCTATTTAGGCAATGACTGGATATGTGAACTAGACTAGACTATCCGATAATGAAGTCAAAATCACTCCTAAAGGAAGCTTCCATTATCCGAGCATTCACGACAGACACACCAATAAACTTCTTGAACATACAAAGACTCAGACCAGTCCGGTTTAATCGCCGTAACCACTTGAACTTTTTCCTTACCTCCACAAACTTCACATACGAGACTGTCGAACTTTTCCTCTATCTTTGTCATCTTGCCTTCCCCCTCAGAGTTTTTGTATGTTATCATATTTCGGGTTCCAGCAAAATGACAGCTTAAATGCTTAAATATTAGTGCACAAGCAAGGCATGCTTATTGATCTGATCCCTCAACTAAAGAATGGACTCAGTCTTCTGCTTTCCTACCTTAATTAACAACACAAGCGCAACTAAAATCCAAGGAATTCCTCCCAGCAGACCGGTCATGGCCGGACCAAGGAGCGGATTATAGCCGCTTACTGTCAAATACACAGGAAGTGCTGCACCGGCATTCACTGTAGAATGAATCATGGCCGCAGGAATGGCACTATCCATTTTGATCGTGGCATAACCTTCCACTATTCCTAGGACGACGCAAAAGATAATCATGGCCAAAATACCCAGCCAGGGATAGCCTATATACTCAGTTCCATAGTTATGACCCATAACAATCACAGGAAGATGCCATATCCCCCAGATCACCCCGGTAATCACCAAAGCCGCTCGATCGGAGTATAACTCCCGTAATTTGGGTAAAAGATACCCTCGCCAGCCCAGTTCTTCTCCCAAGGTGGGAATAATATTGACCACCGGACCTAGAAGAGCTACCTGCAAAATGGTCAGCAGCAGCAGATTCGGCGCAGAGATCCCACCACGGTCACTAGCGGCCAGCATTTCCGTTAACACACTCAGCTCAGGGTCAAAGGTTCCGGGAAAGATCAAAAAGTAAACTACCCCACTCAAAAACAATAAAACTGTAGGGCCAAATAACACCAGCAAATACCCCTTGATATTCCTCTTAAAATGGGGGCGCAAATACATTTTTTGAAAGCCTTCTCTGGTGATGAGTCTAGTCAATAAACTGCTTAGGGTCGGGGTAACCATTGCCCCAGCTAGAATCGCTATGGATAACCCTTGCCCATAGGTTAGCCCCAAAAATGGGATGAGTAGAAAGGTCGCCCACCCTAAGACAATAGCGGATACAACAAATAGGATTAACCGTTGCTTGGTTGCTCTGTTTTCCTGTCTTCGTTCCATGGTTATTCCCCCTTATCTCTTTCCTCCATCACCGAAGTGCATTCCCCTGAAGCTTGTC
Source organism: Desulfitobacterium sp. THU1 (assembly GCF_038181555.1). Classification (NCBI taxonomy): domain Bacteria; kingdom Bacillati; phylum Bacillota; class Clostridia; order Eubacteriales; family Desulfitobacteriaceae; genus Desulfitobacterium; species Desulfitobacterium sp. THU1. The sequence continues at coordinate 60,670 of NZ_JBBWUA010000017.1, forward strand.
AACGATTCTTTGGAAGCCCTTATCCTCGGCAAGCACCGCGAAGGTCGGATTTTGAACCACGGCATCGGCCATGCTTTGGCGGATGGTCTTCTCATCTCGGGGCAAGTTCGTCCCCAGATCTAGATCCTCCAGCCAACTATCCAGCTGGTCGAAAAATGCGTCCCCGTGCAAAGACAGGGGATAAATATCCCCAGTGACCAAAGCGGTATACTCTTGGAGCATCGCTAAGGCTTTATCCTGATGCCCCTGAGCAACATACCCCTGCGCAGCAGTTAGATAGATACCCACGGTAACGGCAGGATGCAGCCGCTTGATATCAAAGGCCTCCACCATGGCCAGGGCACGCCGGAGCATTTCCTCAAACTTTTCGCGTTCGTCGATGCAGAGGGCCATATAGGCAGGGAAAAAGTTGAATAGAACCACGATATTTTGAAAGATCCCTACCTGTAGGATTGACTTCGCTTCATTGACACGCCCCGTCATTTGATAGGCCGAAGCTAAGAGAGATTCGGGAGGCATAGCCGGCTCGATTTTTCCTTCCAGTAGCTCCAGCACAGCCTGGGAATCCCCGAGTGCAAGGTTACACAGGGCCTCCAAGTATAACGCTTGCCTTGTGAATGACACATCATCGCTTTCCTCCCTGACCCGAATAAATAAAGCTTTCGCCTCGGCAATCAAAGCAGCTGTTTTTTGCGAATCCTTAGGCAGTCCCCCATGATTAATCATCAAAAGCCCCATTTGCAGCAATAAAGGGAAGCAGGAATAATACTTCTTGATGATCAGATGGCATTCTTCTAAGACTTCATCGACAGGTTTTGACGCAAAATCCGCCGACAGTCTTTTATAAAGCTGACGAATATCTTCTTTTCTCATTTGGGGCTTATAGTCCATCAATTCATCAATGCTAATATTAAAATAGGCCGCTAGCTGAGGAAGAAAGGTCACATCAGGATAGCTTTGCCCTGTCTCCCACTTGGAGACCGAAGCCTTAGAAACCCCCATATAACTTGCCAATTCATCTTGGGTAATCCCCTTTTCCCTACGCTTATTAACTATGACCTGAGCAATATTTATTTCCTTCATGATCATCACCTCACCTTTAATTTTAGCCAGCTTAAGAAGGAATACAATGGATTCGCAGTTAACATACAGTGGAAAAAATCAACCAATGCGATATAGAGAAGAAAGTTGCCAAAAACCTTACTTTAACTAAAGCTTAGAAGAATTTATCCCAGGAGTGGAAAACCTTTAATATTAAGAGCATTAAAAAGGACCGTAGTAGATGAACTTTTGTTCATTACTGTGGTCCTTCATTATCTAACAATCCTATACTTCCGAGTACTTCAAATCGTCAAGCCTTAATAAGCCTTACTTATCTTGATAAGGTGTATAAAGGACCTTGCCCTCTTGATCCGTGATTATAACCTCACCCATCCATCTCCACTCTTCTCCATGGACTGGGTCGGCATTTTCATCAAGGGTTAGCTTTTCGATGATGGCCTTATGATTTAAGCCTAAGCTATCCGTTGCGATGACGGACATGGTTAGGGTTTCCCCTGCTGAAAGCGTCCATTTCTTATCAAACTCTGTCCAGAGACCACCGGTATTAACGGGCTCTTCCGTAACGACTTTTCCATCGACATCGACCACAAAAAGTGCTTTCTCTATAGTATTATTTTCTACGGGCTTAACCTCTAGGCTTAAATTCCCTTTGCCATGATATTCGCCGGACAATTCCTTGGAGTTCTTGCTATAAATCGTCCCGCTATTTCTCTCGAGTCGGGCATGGACAGCTGGTAACACACTCCATTGTAGGTTCTCCATAATTTCTAGCTTTTCTGTTTTCTCAATACCACTGTCTGCTAAAACAACCTTGGCCTCGATGGGTTTAAAAATATCTACCCCTACCGTGCCGGTAAATGTTGTCCCGTTTTTACTCATGGTCACATTTTCATCCGATACAAAGAGTGTAGCTCGAGTGTCTGCCTTCGTTTCCTTCGGTGTGATATTAAAGGTTATAGGTACCGTCAGCTTCTCGCTATCAACCTTACCAAATGAATAGTCGTAGCTATCGACAATGCTGGATTGGCGTTTAAGCATGGAATCAATATTGGTGTAGATGTTGTTCATCTGCATCGACTGATTAGATTCTAGATGAGCCAACTGATTCTGCGTGTCCTGCAACTTCCTCTGCAAATCCCCGATATTCGCAAGGGATATCCCCTGCAAAACAATAAGTATCGCAATTAAAATAAGTGGAAGATTCTTTTTCATGATTATCCCCCTCTATTTTTTCCTCTATTGTCTATAGGAACCTTTCTTGATCTATGTACTTTAGACACATTGTATCAGATTTCCTCCAGCAAAAGGGAAGCTTTGTAAAAAGACCGTAGTAATCCGCACTGTTGCCGGTTACTACGGTCTCTATCAATATCTTGCTCTTACCAAGAGGCCAGCCTATTTTCTCGATGCGTTAGGTAAAAAATTGTACAGCCTAAAGGCAAGCGCAATTACAAATAGAACTACCCCAAAGGGAAGCAATCCTAAAGCCATCTCTAGAAGGGTGGGGAAATAGGGCCAAGAGCTGACAAAGGAAGACACCCCTTCCTGATAGGCGCCGGTTGCTACAGGATAAGTCCAAGCCTCAATTCCTGCCCCGTTGATATTCAAGGTCAAGGGGATGGCGTTGAAGGAAGGGAACATCAACATCATCCGATGGGCGAAAACCCCGATAAAGAGCAGGATACAGCCGAGGATGAGGGATTTAGGGGAGCTATTTCCCCTTTTCGTAAAGAAAAAGATCATGGTAAAGGCGGGCAAAAGTAGCTCCGTCCCATATAAAAACTTATATTCGCCAAAGAGCAGAGCAAAAAGCTCATGACCTTCTGCGCTTCCCCACCAACCATGAATCAGAAGATCCACTGCCACAAAGAAGAAATGCACGATCAGGGCACCGGCGACAATGACCGCGAGGGTCTTAAATGCCTCCTGATATTCCGCAAAGCCTTCTTTACCCACATAGAGAAGGGAGATCAGAAGCACCAGAGCTGTTCCAGAGGCGACTGCCACCGCAATGAAGTCCGGGGGTAATATGGCCGTATTCCACCAACCGCGCGAGGCTTGGGTGGCGAAAATCAAAGCGGTTACCGTATGGATCAGCACCGCAAAGGGCAGGCCGATGATCGCTACGCGCTTAGACCACTTCTTGGAGAAAAGCTGAATTTCTTCTGGGGAGTGCTTTTTAGTCCACCCATTTAAAAAGCCTCGACCCTCTCTATGCCAATCAGGCAAAAGCTGCACATAGACACTTAAGAAGGTGACCACAATATAAGCACTTATGACAATAACGTCCCAGACCAGAGGGGAACTGAAGTTGGGATGGAGGAGCATCTGATAGATTCGGTCAATACGACCCATATCCGGCAAAATCATGGCACCCGCCCCTAGGGAACAGGCAAAAGCTGATAAGGAAGCAATCCTCGTCAAGGGTTTGAGCTTTTCTAAGTTAAAGAGATAGACGGAGGAAGAGACAATCAGTCCTCCCGCCGCAATCCCCACAAAGAAAGCAAAGGTGGCGATATAGAGTCCCCAGCTAAAGGAATTTCGCATATTGGTGACAATGAGGCCTGCCTTTAATTGATAACCCCAGGCACTCAAGGCTATCAGCAGGAGAACCGCCCCTAGCACAAGTACTCCATTGATTGGCTTACGGGCAACAGGGATCGTCCGAGTAGTGACCACATTATTCTGTGCCAAAATTTTTTCACCCTTTCCGTTCCTACTCTGTATTTTGTTTTATCTTCTTACTTTTTTTAATCTTTTAGTATAGTTTTTTAGTCTTTTTGACTTTTAGTATTTAGTCCTTTAACTTTTTAGCTTTTTAATTCTTTTTGTGCTTTCTTTGATTTTATCTACTTTGCAAATTCTCTTTACCTTCACTTATTGTACCTAGTTTATTTTCTTTGAATTTCTTCACCAACGCCCTTTACTAGGATCAAATAAAATTTTAACGTCATTGCCCTCTATAATCCCTACCGATTAGGCTTACTAGCTAGCAGATAATAGACTTTAGGTTGAGTCCCCAAATCTTCTTTTAAACGGAAAGCCTGACGATCACGGATTAGGCGACTCACCTCTGAATCAGGATCCTCCAGATCTCCGAAAATCCGCGCTCGAGAAGGACAGGCTTGAACACATGCCGGATCTTTCCCTTGGGAGGTGTATTGGAAGCAAAAAGTGCATTTCTCCACGACCCCTACCGGGCGATTGGGCGTATAGACTAGTCGTCCATCCTTGTCTCTGGCCTCCGCCGGATATCCATATTCATAGCCTTCCTTATAGCCGGCTCGCTCCTTAACTTCCTTAGGATCTTCCCAATTAAACTGACGCACATTATAGGGACAAGCGGCGATGCAATAGCGACAACCGATACATCGTTCATAATCCACAAGAACGACGCCCCGCTCATCCGTATAGGTCGCCCCCACCGGACAAACCTTTTCACAGGGGGCATTATCACACATCTGGCAGGAAACCGGCAGGAAATTCATTTGCAAGTTCCCTTCTTCCCCCACAGCACTTTGATGATAGGGACTGCCGGGAGTAAAGACCCGATTCCACCAAGTTCCCGGGGGCTGAGCATTATGGGCTTTACAGGCTACTGCACAGGTGCGGCAACCGATACATTTATCCAAATCAATGACCATTCCTAATTTCATAGCTTATCACCCACCTTTTTAACATCGCAGAGACATTCATTCCACGCGGTATTGGGTGCCCACATTCCCGGCACGAAGTAAACCTCATGGGTCGGCTTAATAAAGGGATAGGTCAAACTGTTATAGGAGGTCTCTTTCAGATAACAGCTCCACCAGCCCTGCTCAAACATAGCCACCTTCCGTCCAACCCCAGCATCCACCACAGCATAGACCAAGAGCTTGCCTCGATCATTGTATACCTCGACCTCATCCCCCTGCTTAATCCCTTTTTCCTCCGCATCCGCCGGGTTGAGCCAAACATGGGCTTTGCCCTCTTGAAGCTCGTTCATCCAGATGTTATTGGAATGGGTGGAGTGTACCCGGTAGATAGCATTACGGGTAACGAAGTTAAAGGTGTATTTCTCCCGCGCCGCGGGGTTCAGGGCATATTCGCTTTCTTCAAAGGGTGGTTTATGGACCGGCAGCTGCTCACCTGCTTCTAAAAATGCATCCTCATCCTTGTAGAATTCGATTCGCCCGCTTTTTACAAACTGAGCCGTTTGCTCCAACTTAGCGGGAAGGCTTTGAGGCGGGAAGGGTCGCTTATTATGAACCTGCTCATAAAAAGGAATCTGCCGATCACCCGGTACTTCCGACTTTAAGCGCACCGGTCCTTGCTTGAGCTGTTCCAGAGTGATTCCTGCGCAATTTGGTCCGCCGGTTTTTAGCAAAAGCTTGATGACTTCTTCAGCGGCCTGATCCGGTTCCAAGCCGGGGAAAAAGTACTTTTCAAACTCCGGATTCAGTCGTTTTGCTAATTCTCTAAAAATCCAAAGCTCCGGCTTTCCCTCATAAACCGGGGTGATGGCCGGTTGTTGCAGCTGGAGATAGGGATGTACAGGGGAGGCTGTGAGATCCGTTTTTTCATACCAAGTGACCCCCGGCAAAACCGCATGACTGTACTCACAGCTGGTGGTCATTTGGAAGTCAATATTACACACAAACTCTAATTCCCCGGATTGAACCCGCTCCCGAAGGATATTAGACATATTATGTTGATCAAAAGGATTCCCCCAACCGGTAATCAAGGCCTTGATGCCGTCCTTAGGATACTTGGCCTTCATATTTTCTGTGGGGCCATTTAACACATAGAGGAAGGGTAGCCAGTTTTGCTTGCGACCCTCCGGAACCCACCACTCAGCCACCTTAATGCGGATCCGATATTGTCCGGCATAGGTCGAGATTCCCGCCCCCGGTTGACCGATGTTTCCCGTCAGGACATTGATCAAGGCCAGAGCCCGACCCTTAAGATCCCCATGATACCACTGATAATTGCTAGCCCCATAAACGATATGGAGAGGTTTGGTTGTCGCCATTTCTCGGGCAATGCGCACTAGATCATCCGGCTTCATTCCCGATTCCTTCTCCACTTCCTCAGGAGTATAGCTATTTAAGCTTTCCTTGAGAAGCTGGAAGACAGGCTTGGCGGTAACCCTCTCTCCGCTCTTAAGCGGCACCTCTACTTCTCCTTCCAGCAGTAAATTCTCTGGCAGGGCCAGGTTCTCGGAGTGAACCGTTAAAAAATTCCCATTGTAGGCGACAAAGGCTTCCCGATAGGCCGGGGTATCGGTTGGTTTGGTTAGGCCTTCTACCTCGGCGGCCTGCAGGCGTTTCCCATTATCTAGGCGCACGAGTAGAGGCATATCTGTGAAGGTCTTAATAAAGCCCTGATCATAAAGTCCTTCTTCGAGGATAACCTTGCAGATTCCTAAGGCCACGGCAGCATCACTGCTTCCGTTGATAGGTATGTACTCATCGGCCTTGGCAGCTGTCGGACTATAGCTGGGGTCAAAGACCACGACTTTGGTCCCTTTGTTTCTCGCCTCCACGAGAAAATGAGCATCAGGCAAACGGGTAGCTAAAATATTGGAACCAAATACCGCCATATAACGTGCATTCAGCCATTCACTGGGTTCAAGCTCTTCTGATTGGACCCCAAAGGTCATGGGCCAAAACATGGGCAGGTCGCCGTTTTGATCATAGGCGTGATGGATATTCCATCCGGCTAGGGTGGCTAGGCGAGACATGGCTCCCTTATGGACATAGCTGGTCCCTCCCACTTGGAAGGCGACCCCAATGGATTCCGGGCCATATTTGGAAGCGATTTCCTTAAGTCTCTCAGCTGTATAATCCAGAGCTTCCTCCCAGGTGGCCTTTTGCAGCTCGTCGACACCGGGCTTTCCCTTTTGGATCAAGGGAGTTTGGAGCCGATCCGGACCATAAACCAGATTCATCATGGATAGACCCTTCAAACAGCCGCGAGGATTATATTCTTGTTCCGGGTAATCTGCCGCCTGCACAATCGCCTTAATCTCGTTATTCTCCACGATGGCATTCATTCCACAGGCCCCTGTACAGTTAGGTGAACAGGTCGTGCGTACCGTCTTGAGTTCAGGAGCGCCCCCGCCTTCTCCTAAGACAGTTTCCTCAGCAAGAGCCTTGTTGGCGAAGCCCACGGCCCCGATGGTACCCACCATTACTCCTGTAGCTGCTGTCCCTTTTAAAAATTGGCGCCGCGATAGTTTAACCTTGTCTTTTCCCACTTCTTTCACTCCAGTCCATCGCATTTGTCTGGTATCTCTCTAATATATTTTGGTAACTTAATAAGGTGACCCGAACCTACTCCAGCTAAGAATACTTCGTAGCGCAACAAAAAACCGTGACTCAGGTCACGGCACTTAAAGAATATTCAGATACTCTTTATCTTTAGGCTCAGTAAGGAATTATCTCCCTTGCCCAGCATTGAATTGCAGCCAACTCGGAATAGTGAGGTTTATTTCCCACCACCACGTTTCTTGAAATCCTCATCGATCCGTTCTTTCCACTTCTTATCCAGAGAACGACTTGCACGCACACAGCTTACGGCTTCACTGATTACTTCATAATTCAACGATGTGCCTTCGCTGTCGGCATGATAATTTGTTGCCCTGTCTCTACTGATGCCGAAGCGTTCCGCGGTTGCGATGGCATCAATGTTAGCACCCAGAAAGATAAACTCCCAGCCATACTTACTTTGTTGGTGTTCTATCATTTGGCGCACTTTGGCATAGTTGAATTCACAGCTGGCGTTTTCTAAGCCGTCGGTGGTGATCACAAACATGACATGCTCGGCACGCTCCTCTTCAGCTGTATGTTTTTGGACATTGCCGATCTTATTAATTGTCTTGCCTACTGCATCGAGCAAGGCCGTATTGCCGCGCACATAGTACTCTTTGTCAGTGATAGGAGCGATTCCCCGCAGGTTAATGCGGTCATGGAGCAGTTCATAGCGGTCGTCAAATAATACCGTGGTGATAATGGCTTCGCCGGGTTCCTTTTGCTGCTTGGCGAGCATGGCATTATAGCCTCCGATGGTATCGCTTTCCAGTCCGCTCATAGAGCCACTTCTGTCTAGGATAAAAACCAGTTCTGTTAAATCTTTCTTCATCATGTTATCCTCCAAATCATTTTGTAATGATTTAAGGATAACATTGCAGCTCTTGATTCTGGTCGCTTGGCAAGCGACACATTATTATCGTGAGCGCAGGTACTCAACGGTCGGAAGCTTCTTTCCGCGCGGGGTTAAACTCCAAGTGGGTGCTGCTCAAAAGCAAAGAGCGCTTCATTAATTTCAAAGACATTGTAGATTTCCTCTTCGATGAAGTATTCAATAATGATATCGAATTTGCTGCTGTGGGAAAGGGCGTAACCGGCTTTTAACAGCAGATCTTTCGTTTCATCAAGATTCAGCCGCAAGGCGATGGCAAAAGCAATCGCGGTCGGTTTGCTCGGTTTGTAATTGAGGTCGTTGCGGATTTTGGAGAACAGTTTGCGGTCGATATTAGCCTTCTTATAGGTCTCGGCATCAGTCAGACCTTTTTCGTCAATCAATCGCAACAGCATCTGAGAGAAGGTTTCGTCCATATTTTTCACGACATCGTCCAGCTTGCGTTGGCGCTTGGACTTTGGCGCAGCTATTCCTATCGGTGAAAGTATGGGTGCTTCAGCCTGATATTCTTTGAAAGAATAACGATCCCGCAGACGGTCCTCGCGGGCAAAGGGCTGCTCTTCGATGTATTTATCATCGATGTATTGGGTGATCGAGGAAAATAGTTTCTCAGACAATGTAAAGGCTGTTTTGTCATAGATCACTAAGTATACGGTCATATCATTGTGCAAAAGGAAGTCCCCAATAACGGAAATTGCTACTTGAATAGCTTTATCCTTTGGATAGCCGAAAGCGCCTGCTGATATCAAGGGAAAGGCAATGCTCTCTATGTTGTGCTGCTGGGCGAGAGCTAATGAGTTTCTGTAGCTATCTGAAAGCAACTTCTCCTCATCCTTATGACCACCCTGCCAAACGGGACCCACGGTATGGATCAC
>NZ_JBBWUA010000018.1:0-65186 GCF_038181555.1 Desulfitobacterium sp. THU1
AATATCACTCTTCATGGAAGAGATATCGTCCTTCATAGAGACAACATCATGTTGGAGTGAGGAAATATCACTCTTCATGGAAGAGATATCGTCCTTCATAGAGACAACATCATGTTGGAGTGAGGAAATATCACTCTTCATAGAAGAGATATCGTCCTTCATGGAGTGGATATCTTCACTCATCGCCGATTGACCATGAAGTATCTTGTTTAGGATTTCGCGTATTTCCGGATCCATTTCGTTTCACCGCCCTGTTAATAATATAACATATTTTGGATGATATTCAATAAGAATGTGTTGGATTGACATGGCGATAGGGTGGCTTATATAATATGAACAGAGGCCTTTGTTGGGCCTATCTTAATGAAAGGTAAGGTATCTGCAGAAAATGAAGTAATTCACTTTGCAAGAAAAATATGCTTTGAGAAAAGTCGTAGTAACGGCTTTGAAACGCATGCATTTTTTGACTGTGAGTGGATAGTGATTGTTCTGTGGATAGCTTTTCATACAACGGCACGTTGACTGTATATTCTATATGTCCTATGACTGAAAAGGGTCTTAGGACAGGTGGAATTATAGTTGCTGTGGTTGTAATCTGGAATGACACTATCCTCTCCGCTAACAATAGGAGGGGTTTTTTATTTTATTAGTCGAGTGCAGCAATGTTAAAAAATACTATGGAGACCGCCTGGTTATTGATATCAAAAAGCTGAGTCTTTACTCAGAGGATAGGATCGGCATCGTTGGCACAAATGGGGTAGGGAAAACCACCTTGCTCAACTTACTCAGCCAAAAGCTTCTGCCCGACGAAGGGTGGGTGAAGCTCTATAGTCAATCTTCAACGATTTCTCAGCTTGAACCGCCTGAACAGGAAATGATCAGTCAGGAAATGGCGTCGAAATTCAAAATTCCTACGATCTACAGCGAGAAGTTGAGCGGCGGCGAAAAGACTCGTTTTAAGCTGGCGGTTTGCCTAAGCCAAGACAGCGCTATGATCTTTGCTGATGAGCCCACCAGCAATATGGATATGGAAGGAATCGAGCAGATTGAGCACTACTTTGCGGAGTATGACGGTGGTCTATTCCTTATTTCTCATGACCGCAGCCTCCTCGATGGTTTATGCAATAAGATTCTGGAGCTAGAGGATGGTCAAGTAAAGATTTATTCGGGTAATTACAGCAGTTATTGTGAACAGAAGGCTCGTGAAAGAGAACGAGCTCAGTTTGAATATGAACAATACGTTTCAGAAAAAAAGCGCCTGGAGCGAGTCGTGATTGAGACCAGCGAAAAGTCAAAGTCGGTACGCAAGACTCCTCGCAGGATGGGAAACTCAGAGGCCAGACTGCACAAGATGGGGAACCAAAAAGCTAAAGCCACCCTAGATCGAAATAAGAAGAGTGTCGAGACTAGAATTGAGCAATTGGAATTCAAAGACAAGCCCAAGAAGATCGAGAAAATCAAGCTAGACCTTGCAGAGATCCAAAAGCTGCATAGTAAAGTGATCATTGAAGGAAAGAACATCAATAAAGCCTTTGGTAATCGCCTTATATTTCGCGAGGCAGGATTTCAGATTGAAAATGGAGCAAAGGCAGCCTTAATCGGGCCTAATGGGTGTGGAAAAAGTACCTTACTGAAAATGATCATGGAGGGAGAGGAGTCCGTAAGGATTGCCCCCAGCGCCAGAATCGGTTATTTCAGCCAGGATTTGAGCATCTTAGAGGAGCAGAAAAGTGTCTTGGATAATGTTATGGCTGAAAGCATCTATGCTGAGAGCTTTGTCAGAAGTTTATTAGCTCGGTTGCTTTTTAAAGGAGATCAGGTGTATAAGAGGGTCAGTGTGCTGAGCGGGGGAGAGCGGGTGAAGGCTTCCTTTGCTAAAATCCTTTGCCAAGATTATAATCTCTTGGTGCTCGATGAACCAACCAACTACTTGGATATTAACTCTCTGGAGGTCATTGAAGAGGCACTACAGAATTATGATCGATCTTTGCTTTTTGTTTCCCATGACCGCCACTTTATTAGTTCTGTGGCAAACTTCATTCTAACCATCGAGGGTCATAAGATTGTCAGTTTCAAAGGAAGCTATGTTGAATTCCTAGCAAACCTGAAGAAGGTTCCGAATAGCGATAAGCAAGATAGCGGAGAGGAAGAAGTCGCCAAGAAAATCATTGTGCTGCAAAACCGCTTAAGTGAGGTGGTGGGCAAAATTTCCCTGCCCTCGAAGAAAGACAACCGCGAAGCCCTAGACCAAGAGTATGACGAAATACTCGCTGAGTTGAAGCGACTCAGGGCCTTGCTAGAATAAGATGTAAGATCATCTCCATATTAATATTTCAGTTAGCGAAAAGCAGACTCTATGACAGGGTCTGCTTTTCTTATAGTGTCATTGTTACAAATGTTTGTTTGACAAATACTATTAGTGCAGGTATAATTAACTAGTAAGTTACTAGGCCAGTAAATTAGTAAATTAGTAAATTAGTAAATTATCAAATAATAAATGACTGGGTTGGTAAGCGCAAATCAAGCATGAGTCCATATCCATAAAAGTAAATGGAAGAAACAAGAAGAAAAGTGAATCCGGAAAAGCAAATCAAGATAAGCAAATCAAGATAAGCAATATTATTAAAAGCAAATGTATGGAGGTTAAGCCATGAAAATTCCTACAAGTTTAAAACATAAACCTGTCATTGTATCGGAAAACTATGAGAATGTGGATGGCCGTTACGCTTATGGGTCAGATGCCAAAGGCCTTTCCTTGGGTCTAGCTCAATGGAATGATCGGGGGAAGGTCGATATTTCTGCTAAAGTTTGGCGCTATACAGGTGAAAAGTGGTCAAGGCAATCGGAGGAACTACCCTTGCACAGGGTGCTCGATCTAGCGATTCTCGTCTGCCGAACCAAGCTCCACTTCCAGGAGGCTTATCGGTATGAAAAGCTCTATGACCCAGAAAACCCTGTTATTGACCGAGTCGGTTTGCAAGGGGATGCCATGACAGTGGCTGTTTGTACTGATAATGATAAGATTGATGAAGATATCAAGCTATTTAATCAAGCTCTCAGTAATGACGATGAGCTCATGGGTGAGCGCTTGCGGACGCTTTCTAGACTTCTTAAGGAGATGGGATATTAAAGTTATGGATAGAAAGAAGGAGCTTAAAGAACAATATAAGCAGATGAGATCAGATATGGGCATCATGGGCATTCGCTCCAAGCTCGATGCTTGGTGTTATATTGAAGGAAGTCAGAATCTGCGTGCTGTCCTCAACGGAGCCCGCTTCAAACTGGAAACGAATTACCATCCAAGTCGCGAGCTATTGAAAAAGTGGCAAGAGTTGGGAGCGGAGAATTTCACATTTGAAGTGCTGGAACAGCTAGAGTATGATAAAGATGAAACGAAAACCGATTATACTGATGACCTGGAAATTTTGTTGCTCGAGTGGGAAGAAGAATTAGTGAGTCAAGGCATCACCGTGGTGAAAAGATAACTACACCGAATTATCACATAGCAAAGGTCTGATGTGGAAAATGCACAAACGAAGAATAATCACCTTGGCTATTGCCATCCTTGCCCTTGTCTTGGGAATTCTCTATGCCCTCTACCAAGGGGGAAATTCAAACAATAACAGCGCCTTGCCTAATCAACAGGGAGGTAATAATTCCTCCATGCTCCCGAATGCTCCACCCAAGGTTGACCCCATCGCCGAACAGCTGAAAACCATGTCCTTAGAGGAAAAAGTAGGGCAACTGGTGATTGTCGGGACTGATGGCTATGAGATCAATGAAAATACCCAGCGGCTGATTCAAACCTATCATGTGGGTGGGTTTATTCTTTTTCAGAAAAATATCAGGGATACTCAACAGATGTTAGATCTCGTTAACTCTTTGAAGAAGACGAATGCCATTAATGAGACTCCGTTGTTTTTGGCTCTTGATGAGGAGGGCGGAAGAGTATCCCGGATGCCTGCTGACTTGCAGAAGATGCCTACCAGTCAAAAGGTGGGAAAACAGAATAACCCTGATTTAGCGAACCGTGTAGGAGAAATCCTGGGGCAAGAACTAAAGGCTTTTGGTATGAATGTTGATTTCGCTCCAGTTTTAGATATTTTTAGCAACCCTCAGAACACGGTCATCGGGGACCGAGCCTTTGGAAGTACATCTGAGCTGGTTAGTGAGCTGGGCATTCAAACGATGCAGGGAATCCAAGCGCAAAGCATCATCCCAGTAGTCAAGCATTTTCCGGGACATGGCGATACCACGGTGGATTCTCACGTGGGTCTACCCAAAGTTGAATATGACCTTGAACGCTTAAAAAACTTCGAGCTCATTCCTTTTTCTAATGCCATAGCCCAGGATGCGGATGCCATCATGCTGGCGCATATCCTGATACCACAGCTTGATCCTGATTATCCCGCTTCCTTTTCGAAAACCCTGATCACCGACATTCTACGTGATGATATGGGGTTTGAGGGGGTCGTCATCACAGACGATATGACCATGGGGGCTATCCTAGAGAATTATGAGATCGGCCAGGCGGCGGTAAAATCCTTGCAAGCCGGGAGCGATATCGTCTTGGTTTGTCATGACTTTGCCAAAGAGGAAGCGGTGCTGCAGGCAATCCTGACAGCTGCCCGAACCGGTGAAATATCGACCGGTAAAATCGATAAAAGTGTGTATCGGGTGCTGGCCTTGAAGAAAAAATACGCCCTCTCTAATCAGTCCGTGGAATCAGTCGATGTTCAAAAGATCAACGCTAAAATCGCAAAGCTGTATGAGGATTATCCTGCGCTGAAGTAGGAGAGCGTGTTTCACACCAACGGGTTCCGTTTTGAGGTGCAAAACGTCAGATTAGCATCAGAAAAGGTAGATGAATTAGCAATAATTTCGTCCACCTTTTTTGGTTCTATTTCAGGCTTTCGGTCATTTTGAGTGCTATAATTGGTAACGAATTGGTAAGCATGTTTAAGTCCCCATAAATTAGGTGGATAAAAAATAAATTGCATTATTCTTATTTTGCGACAAAGAGATTCCATACAAAAAGGGCGGCTAATTGATTACCAATAAGCCGCCCTTTCGTGCTAATTTTATATCTAAATTAGGTCTAATTTTAGTGCCAATTCGTATATGATTTCAGTAGTTTGCACCTCGAAAGAGAACCCATTGGTTACACATGTCCCTTCTAACTACCAATAGTCAGCCCATTTAGTCTTCTGGGATAGAAAACTAAGGAACGGAAAATATCACTAGAGTGCAGCAATGCTAACGAGCAAGATAACCGGTTACGGTCCAAATGCCTGTCTCATCTTGACGGATTAAGCGTTCCAGATATACGGTTCTTACCGGACCCTCCGAGGCTTGGATGACTGCTCTCTTGCCATCATTTTCAGTCATCCTCAGGGTATCATAGTCCAGAGGCGGCTCGCCAACGATCCCTTCGGGGGAAATCTGCAGGGCGATGAAGGTGAAAGCGACTTGGACAGGATCAAGCTGCCAAGGGCTGCTTCCCGAATCCACCTGTTGTTGGTTGTTTTTCACGACTTCCAGATCAATAGGGACCTTGTTGATGGTCTCTTCGGGAGGTAGTGGCCTGGCTTGAGGGGTGAGGTCTAGGGTGGGGTTTAATTGTTGGGCCAGCTCTTTAAAGCGCTTACCTTGAACTTGAATTTCCAGATCCTTTTGCTGCCAGCGTAGGCTACTGGACAGGATTTCCAGAGGCCCACCTTCGGCTTGGCCTAGAGCTGCTTGGGGATCGATAACCAGCGCCCCAGTAGCTTTTGTTTGGACGATGATCGTATCTTCGAAGTCAAAGACAATACGCTGTGGTGCCGCAAAAATACGCCGTGGGGTAGCAGAGAGTTCTAGGGGAGCTAAGCCACTGACTCGGATGGCTTCCTCAAGGCTAGCAACAAGTTGGTCGTTCCTGTTGTCTACCACTCGGTAATCTGGTGGTGGATTATAAGTGAAGATTTCTTCGGAAATGGTGGTATTGGTTTCTAAGCTAATATAGGTGTAGGTGGTTTGCAGAGATTTCTGCATTGCAGTTTGAAGTTGGATAGGCAAATGAGTTTCTTGGTCAATCCAGAGAGAATAGGGCAGTCCGCCGGGAGGTTGAATCTCGAGATGGGTGGCAGCTCGTCCGGCAATAGTTTCCTCGCCGAGGATTTTATGGGGATAGCTTAAGGCTTTGGCGGCCTCACTCCGAAGATCGAAGTCATGGGGGTCTGCATAAATGGGAAGAAGGGAGATTTCTTTGGTAGTGAAGTTGGTGCGCCAACGGGTCTTGCCGTTGTTTACGGTAAGAAAACCATCTTGGTTTTGCGTCGCATATTTTTCTCCGTCAGACCAGATCTCGGTGCGGATCTGGAATTGACGCTCACCTGCTTCGTTGGTGGTGATTTTTTCTAGGATACCATGGTAATTCTCAAGCTTTTTAACTGATTCCTCCATGGCGAGGACGATGTTTTGCGAAGAGCCTGACCAAGTCGAGAACAAAAAGAAGAAGACGAGGATGCTTGCCACAAGTCCGGCCCAGGGGAGGAGTTTTTTCTTCACCGGGAGTGGGCTGGGGTTTCGTGAGGGGTTATTATTTGCACCCAGTGAGCTAGCATGATGTTTTTTTCCTTGGACGTTTTCGAAGGGCTCAAGCTTTTGCCAGAGGTTAGCTACGAAATCTTCACTCGGTTCTTGTATAGATGAGGATCCCTTTTTTATGATTTGGGCGATGGCCGTGAGCTCTCTTACTTCAGTGTTTGCATCTTTAGATGCTGCATAAGTCATATCATCAGGCACATCTTTAGTTGTTTCATTAGTCCCTTCATCAGATGCCTCATAAGCGTCTTCAGGCATTTCTCTGGTGTCTGTTGCAGACATATCCGTCTCTAACCATTGCCCTTGATTGAGATCATTGATGAAGTCATCCACGAGAGCTTCTGCCGAGAGCGAATTTCTTTGCTGATTGTCGTTGGTCACGATGCTCCTCCTTTCTGTTCGTTGTTCCGCATCAAATCCCGTAAGGCTTGCAGGGCTCGATATTGAAGACCGCGAATGGCATCCTCACTGCGTCCCAAAAGAGCGGCAGTCTCCTTGCGCGAGTAGCCTTGAATAATGCGGAGTTCAATGGTCTGCCGATAATCGGGGGGGAGTTGTGCCATGAGTTCTTGGATTAGGGCCTGATTCAACCAATCTTCTTCAGGAGAGGGGGACTCTTGGCTGGGTGCTTGGTCGAGATGGCTTTGGGCTCGGCGTGTCGTTCGAAAACGATCAGTGATGAGATTGCGCGCAATTTGCTTAAGATAAGCATAAGGGGGAAGGTTTTCTGGATGCTGCCTCAAGCAACGCAGATAGGTTTCTTGAGTAATATCTTCAGTCTCTTCGCGATTTTGGACTTGGGAGTAAATGAATCGATACAGCTTTGTTACAGTTTCCCGGTACCAGGTCTCCACATCTTCACCTCCTTACTAGCTAAAACGATCAATAAAACAAAATGTCACGCGAAAATTTAAACTTTCCTCTGGGGGTTGTGCGTCTATACTATAGGAGAGGATAATTATCCAAGAATGAAGTGCACTACAAAGGAGTAGGAGTTATGTTACATAAAAAGTCCGCTCGCGAGCTTGAGGACTACTTATTAGCGAATCAAGAGTACATTTATCGGCTGGCTTACAGCTATGTTAAAAACCCTGAGGATGCTCTGGATCTCGTCCAAGAGTCCATTATTAAGGCGATATCTTCAGCCGAATTGCTGAAAGATCCTCAAGGGATGAAGAGTTGGGTCTATCGCATAGTGGTCAACACGGCGCTGGACTTTCTGCGCAAGCAAAAGCGTACGGTGGTGGTCGATCAGGAGACACTTAATTCCTATACTGAGTCTGTGGCTGGTGTGGATGATTATTCCGATCTCGATTTAGCTAAGGCCATCGAGGAATTAACGCCCACGGATCGGACTCGGGTCGTGCTCCGTTATTACGAGGACCTAAAAATTGAAGAGGTTGCCTTTATTTTAAAGGAAAATGTAAATACCACAAAATCTCGTCTTTATGGGACTCTAAAAAAGCTTCGATTGCAGATGGAAGAACCTATCGATGTACAATCCCTACAGGAGGTGTAGTATGAGCGAGAAAAATAGAAAAGAAAACAATATGAACGAGAAAAAGTTTGATGAACTCAAAGAAGAATATGAGAAGGTGGCTATCCCGGAAGAATTAGACCAAGTTGTCCGCAAGGCGATCCAGTCCGGCAAAAAAAGTCGGAAGAATCGTCAATGGTTGCATCGTGTGTCAGCAGTGGCCGCTGCCATCGTCATCTTTGTGGGGGGCATTAATATCAGTCCCACCATGGCTAGTGTTTTAGCTGAGGTGCCGGGTATGAAGAACTTGGTTCAAGTGTTGACCTTTCGGGATTATCAGTTTGATGATGGGTTGCATCAAGCCAACATTGAAGTGCCGGCTATTACCGGCCTCGAAGAATCTGGCTTAGGTGATGCCTTAAACCAGAAGTATCTTGAAGAGAACCAAGCGCTTTATGAGCAATTCATGATCGACGTGAAAGAAATGGAAGCACTGGGGGAAGGCCACTTAGGGGTGGATAGCGGTTATATGATCAAGACAGATAATGAACGTTTGTTATCGATTGGCCGCTACGTAGTCGAAATGGTCGGTTCTTCGTCTACAGTAATCAAATATGACACCATCGATAAGGTGGAACAAGTCCTCATTACTTTACCCAGTCTTTTTAAAGATGATCAGTATGTGGCGGTTATCAGTGACTATATCGTTGACCAGATGAACCAAGCCATGGATAAAGATCCGAACATGATATATTGGGTTGAAAGAGAGGGTCAAGAGGAAGTGTTGTATTTTGAGCCCTTCCGACAGATTTCCCCTGAACAGAGCTTCTTCATCAATCCGGATTACAAGTTGGTCATATCCTTTGATAAGTATGAAGTCGGTCCCGGGGTTATGGGGGTTCAAGAATTTGTGATTCCGACCGAGGTCATAGCTGACCTGCTAGTCAGTAATGAGTATATTAAACCTTAAAAACAACTATAGCCACTCTAATGAAAACCCAGTCTTCTGTGAAGCTGGGTTTTCTTTTATATCGGTTGATAGTATAACTCAACGAAGGTAGCTGCCTTCGTTCAGAAGGTATCGTTCAATAATAGTAGAAGTGATAACGGAGTGAATCTATAGTATAATGATATGGCTTGTAGTTTAGTTAAGAATTTTCGAGTATGGGAGCGGTTTTTCTGGATAGTAAGCAAGGTTGGAAAAAGAATATAATTTTGTTCTTAACAAGTCAGACCATATCCCTTTTTGGCTCATCATTGGTGCAATACGCTATTATGTGGTATATCACCTTGAAGACCCAATCGGGAGTCATGATGATGGTCTCTATTATTTGTGGTTTTCTCCCCACCTTTTTTCTTTCGCCCTTTGCCGGGGTGTGGGCAGATCGGTATAATCGTAAAACCCTGATTATCTTGGCTGATTCCATGATTGCTACCTGTACCCTTATTCTTGCGCTCTTGTTTTATGCTGGATATGAAATGATGTGGCTGCTCTTTGCCATGTCAGCGATTCGCGCTCTGGGAGCAGCTGTGCAAATGCCTGCCATTGGAGCCTTTCTTCCCCAGTTGGTTCCTGAGGAGCAATTGACTAGGGTGAATGCGGTCAACGGCAGTATCCAATCGGCGGTTATGCTGATTTCGCCCATCGTAAGTGGTGCCCTAATGAGCGTGGCCTCTCTCGAGATGATTTTCATGATCGATGTGCTGACGGCCACGGTTGCCATTGTATTCCTGCTACTGTTTTTGCACGTGCCTGCCCACCGCAAAGCTCAAGAAAAGCAGCCTGTAAGCTATTTTGGCGATATGGTTGAAGGAATACACTATATCAACGATCATGCATTCTTGAAGAAGTTTTTTATTTTCTGCGCAGGGTTCATGATTCTAGCGGCTCCGGCAGCTTTTCTGACACCTTTGCATGTAACGCGAGCCTTCGGGGTTGATGTCTGGCGCTTGACAGCACTAGAAATGACCTTTTCCGTAGGTATGATGGCAGGTGGAATCCTGATGGCGGTCTGGGGAGGATTCAAGAATCGGGTGTATTCCATGACGCTAGGCACACTCATGTTTGGAGCCTGCACCGTAGCTCTTGGGGTGACTCCGAATTTTTGGATATACCTTTTGTTTATGGGTTTGATTGGAGTAGCCATGCCGATCTTTAATACGCCTTCTTATGTCATGCTTCAGGAGAAGGTTGAACCGGATTTTCTCGGGCGAGTTTTTGGTGTGCTTTCCATGATTTCCAGTACTACGATGCCCTTAGGTATGCTGGTTTTTGGACCCTTAGCAGATGTTATTCCAATAGAATATATGTTGCTCGGAACCGGAGTGTTGATATTTATTGAAAGCTTTTTCCTTATCGGTAGCAAAGTGCTGGTGGAGGCAGGGAGACCGAACATTAAGGCTGATCCGTCGTAGTGAATGAAAAGTGGACAGATGAGTGCAGGATAGGTTCAGGAGGATTGGCAGAGGAATGATGACTCAGAAGGAAGGATTGACTCTGAAGAGGGTTGATTTTAGAGGATAGACTCAAAGTGACAGTGTGAAATTATATTCTTCACCCTGCCACTTTTGCTTCGCTTACATATTTGCTTTTTTTACTTACTTACCTACTTACTTACCTACTTACTTACCTACTTACCAACTTACCTACTTACCTACCTGCTTACTCACTTACTTACTTTTCTTCGATAGTCGGGTTCAACTGAGCATGATATTCCTGCAAAGATTTCACAACGGCTTTGATGTCGGCTGCCTCGCGATGAGCGGCAATTCCTTTGGCACTGGCTAAGGCAGCGGCTGTGGTAGTGATGTATGGGATTTTGTGTTTAATAGCTGTCTTGCGGATATAGGAGTCGTCTTGTAGACTGCGCTTGCCGGTGGGTGTGTTAATTACTAATTGAATCTTGCCATTCATGATTTCATCAGGGATATGGGGTCGGCCTTCAAAAATCTTATAGATATACTCTGCGTCGATACCATGGTCTTGTAGATATTGCCTGGTTCCTTGAGTTGCTTTGATGGTAAAGCCTAATTTCAGGAACTCTTGGGCTGTTTCGGCGACGATGGACGAACGGTCCTGCTCAGCGATGCTCATGAGCACGGTTCCGGCAGAGGGGAGAGGGGACTGGGTTGCTTCCTGAGCCTTATAATAAGCCAGACCAAAGGAGTCGGCCATGCCTAGGACTTCTCCTGTCGAACGCATCTCCGGACCAAGCAGAGGATCGACCTCTGGGAATTTATCGAAGGGGAAGACCGCTTCTTTTACGCCAAAGTGCTGAAGCCCGCTGGGTTTAAAGTTGGTCACCGTGTCGGTTTCAATGCCGGCATAATCAGCCATTACTAACTCTGTGGCTAAGCGGGCCATGGGGATATTGCAGACCTTGGAAACCAAGGGCACAGTACGGGAGGCGCGCGGATTGGCTTCCAGTACATAGACTTTATCATCGGCAATAGCGTATTGAATATTCATCAGCCCAATGACATGAAGCTCTTGGGCAATTTTTTGGGTGTAATCGATGATGGTTTTCAAGTGGTTTTCCGGAATGCTTATAGGCGGAATGACGCAAGCAGAGTCTCCCGAGTGAATTCCCGCCAATTCGATATGTTCCATGACAGCAGGGACGCAGGCATGCTTGCCGTCGGAAACCGCGTCGGCTTCTGCTTCGATGGCATTGACCAGGAACCTGTCGATGAGAATCGGATTCTCCGGTGTCAGATCTACTGCCGCGCTTACGTATTCTTGAAGCTGTTCTTTATCGTAAACAACTTCCATACCTCGCCCGCCCAGGACAAAGGAAGGGCGGACCATGACGGGATAACCGATACCTTCTGCTGCTTCCAGTGCTTCCTCTAGGTTGGCAGCCATACCGGCTTGGGGCATAGGGATGTCCAATTGCTCCATCATTTTGCGGAACTGATCCCGATCCTCGGCTAGATTAATAACTTCCGGAGGAGTACCCAGTATTTTTACACCTGCATCCTGTAATTGGGTGGCAATATTTAAGGGGGTTTGACCGCCAAATTGGACGATGGCGCCGAGGGGCTGCTCTTTTTCGTAAATACTTAAGACGTCTTCCACGGTAAGGGGTTCAAAATAGAGTTTATCTGAGGTGTCATAATCTGTGGACACAGTCTCCGGGTTGCAATTGATCATGATGGTCTCGTACCCTAAATCCCGTAAGGCAAAGGCAGCGTGGACACAGCAGTAATCAAATTCGATCCCTTGACCAATGCGGTTCGGGCCACCGCCCAAAATGAGGACTTTTTCACGGTTGCTGGTGCTTACTTTGTCCGGAGCGTTATAGGTGGAGTAGTAATAGGCAGCATTCTCCACCCCGCTTACCGGGACACTATCCCAGGCTTGAGCTAGGTTTAAGGCCAGACGTTGCTTGCGAATTTTGGCTTCCGGCACATGTAAGATGTGCGCCAGATAGCGGTCTGCAAATCCATCTTTCTTGGCTTGCAGCAGTAGATGACCGGGAAGCTCTTGATCTTGATAAGTTAAAATCTGTTCTTCCAGATCCACGAGTTCTTTCATTTGCTGGATAAACCAGAGTTTTATATAGGTGATTTGGCTTAAGACTTCAGGATCGGCACCCTTGCGCAAGGCTTCATACATAATAAATTGACGCTCACTGGAGGGTTCTTGCAGCAAAGAGAATAGCTCTCCTAAGCTTTTGTTGTGGAAATCCTTAGCGAAGCCCAAGCCGTAGCGGCCGATTTCCAGAGAACGGATTGCTTTTTGCAGAGCTTCCTTGTAGTTTTTGCCGATGCTCATGACTTCCCCGACAGCGCGCATTTGCGTGCCGAGCTTGTCTTCCACCCCTTTGAATTTTTCAAAAGCCCAGCGGGCAAATTTGATCACAACATAATCGCCGTAGGGTGTATATTTATCCAAAGTCCCGGCGCGCCAGTAAGGTATCTCATCGAGAGTGAGTCCCGCAGCCAGCAGAGCAGAGATTAGGGCGATGGGAAAGCCGGTAGCTTTGGAAGCCAAGGCTGAGGACCTGGAGGTCCGGGGATTGATTTCAATGATGACGACCCGCCCTGTGGCTGGGTTATGTGCAAACTGAACGTTGGTTCCACCGATGACTTCGATGGCTTCCACAATAGAATAAGAGTATTTTTGTAAGCGGTCTTGGAGCTCCTTGCTGATGGTCAGCATCGGTGCACTGCAGAAGGAATCACCCGTGTGAACGCCGACGGGGTCAATATTTTCAATGAAGCAAACGGTAATCATCTGGTTCTTGGCATCACGAACCACTTCCAGCTCCAGCTCTTCCCAACCCAGCACAGATTCTTCAATCAGAACTTGCCCAATCATGCTGGCGGCAATACCACGGTTGCAGACGGTTCTTAGCTCTTCTACATTGTAAACCAGGCCGCCACCGGTGCCGCCCATGGTGTAAGCAGGACGTACAACGACAGGAAAACCTAGCTCCTGAGCGATTTTTTCTGCTTCCTCGACGCTGTACGCGGGGCTGCTCTTTGGCATGTCAATGCCTAACTTCTCCATGGTCTGCTTAAAGGCGATGCGGTCTTCGCCACGCTCGATTGCGTCTAACTGAACCCCAATGATCTGCACCCCATATTGATCGAGGATACCTTCCTTAGCTAGTTCGGAACTGAGATTTAAACCCGTCTGTCCCCCTAAATTAGGTAGGAGGGCATCGGGGCGCTCTTTTTCAATAATCTCGGCTATTCTCTTGACATTAAGTGGCTCAATATATGTGGCATCAGCCGTGGTAGGATCAGTCATAACGGTGGCAGGATTGGAATTCACGAGGATTACTTCATAGCCCAGCTGTTTCAGTGCTTTACAGGCTTGGGTTCCTGAATAGTCAAATTCTGCTGCTTGTCCGATCACAATAGGACCCGAACCAATAATCATAATCTTATGGATATCATTTCTTTTGGGCATGTGTATGATCAACTCCTTGTTTAAGTAGTGGGGAATTCCTCAGGAAATTTCTAAGAGCTGGTATTGTATAATTATACATTGAAGAGCATAAAAATAACAATACCTTTTTCGTTACTTTCGGATAAATTTATATTGTAGGCGGTGCCTTCGGTTGTCGGTAAACTTTCTTTGTTGACAGGGCAAGAGGGTATTCAGGAATGAACATAGAAGATAGTATTCCAAAGTGACTTAACAAAATTCTTGACATCAGGCCGACTATTAATTGCGAAGAGTTTTCAAGGGGAGGCGGGAAAGTGATAAAGAGATCGATAAGGGGTTTGCGGATGGGCGCCTTTGTGGCTCTGTTATTTATTGCTGTGGGTGTGATTGGGGTCAGTATGGTAAATAATCGAGCAGGGACATTGACAGATCAGGACATTTTTAAGACGAAAGATGTGGCAATGGTTCTGAAAGAAGCCGGGCTTGATCTTAAGATCTCTAGAGAGCCAGCTTTAGCCCCCAGAGAGTGTGCTCTTGGGGGTGTGGAACCGAAAGTTTTTGATATGGGTGATGGTCTTAGCCAGTTGTATATCTATGAATTTGCGTCTGCTTTGGACAGGCGAAATACCCTAGATGAACTATCCGGAAGGGGAGAGACTAATTTCCAAGACCCCTTTTCTCGTGATCCTTTTGCTAAGGCGCAGAAGTTGAGCCGAGCTTATGGTGCTAAGAATATGGTGATGGTCCTAGTCTATAATATCACTTTTGAAAATATGGAAAGAGAAAATATTAACCTAACCCCTATCACCTTAACAGTGGGAAGAACAATCTTTTACGAGTTAAATCAAGGGAGGAAATTTGTCCTTCAGGGTGAGGGAGAGCACTGGGAAGGTAAGCTTGTGGTGTCAGTCTACGAAGAACAGTGGACTGATGAGAGAGGGTATGCAAGAACACAAAGGAATTCGATTGAATTGCCTTTAGTTCGCTATAAAGGTAACCCAGAAGAGGTACGTGATTATACCTATAAATTTGAATGGCCTGGTGGGGCATCTGGGGTAACATCTGAAGATGGATTTCGTCAAGGCAATTTTGATGACGAGCGGTCGAGTGTCTATGGAGGCTCAAAC
The DNA here is from genome assembly GCF_038181555.1 of Desulfitobacterium sp. THU1. Classification (NCBI taxonomy): domain Bacteria; kingdom Bacillati; phylum Bacillota; class Clostridia; order Eubacteriales; family Desulfitobacteriaceae; genus Desulfitobacterium; species Desulfitobacterium sp. THU1. The sequence continues at coordinate 15,089 of NZ_JBBWUA010000018.1, forward strand.
CTATGGTGGGGGAATTTTGGATTCGGCACAGGTAGTGTTCCGAAGGAGGACGATACCTGTGACTTCTCAGCTCAATGGAATGGGGGAGCAGAAGAACAGTTCACTTTGAAAGCGCAGTAAAGCAAAAGGTTGGGTAAGAGGAAAGTCTCTGCCCAGTTTTTTTGCACCTATTGTGAGGTGAATTCAGCTACCTATGTATGGTAATATTACAGAAGAATGAGTTAGAATGATCTATTCTAATTGATGGGCATAAAGGGGGAAGCGTATTGCTGGCAAAAGTGATGCAGACTGCACAAGCCATTGAAGACGTACTTATAGCCATAAGACGAGATATTCATAGGCAGCCCGAATTGGCACTGCAGGAAGATAAAACGGCAAATTATATAGCAGATAAACTTAGAGCCTTAGGGTGTGAGGTCACTGAGAATGTCGGAAAAACTGGGGTCGTCGGGCTTCTCAAAGGGAGTGAAGCAGGGAGGACCCTAGCCATTCGTGCTGATATGGATGCATTACCTATTGAAGAGGAGACGGATCATGGGTTTTGTTCCGCTGAAAAAGGAGTCATGCATGCCTGTGGTCATGATGCCCATATAGCTGTTGTTTTGGGTGCTGCGCAGATACTCTCCGGCATGAGGAATTCCTTTGCTGGTAATATCAAGCTGATTTTCCAACCCAGTGAGGAATCGCCTATAGGGGGAGCGGACGAGATGATTCGCGAAGGGGTGCTGGAGAATCCAACAGTTGATGCAGCAATGGCACTTCATGTCAATCCGGGTTTAGCCACTGGTCAGATCGGTTATAAAGAAGGTCCCTTCTTTGCCACGGTGGCTTACTTTACCATTGAGATTTTAGGAAAAGGCGGCCATGGAGCATTGCCCCATCAATCGGTTAATCCGATTCTGGTGGCTGCCGAATGCATTCAAGCCCTCCAAACCATTGCTTCAGCTCAAGTAGATCCTATGGAGCCTTTTGTCTTGAGCATAGGCTCGATTCATGGGGGACAAAAATCCAATATTATCCCTGAAAAAGTCTCTATGGAGGGAACGGTACGTTGCTTTGGGGATGACTTGATGAATCGTACAGGCGAGATTATGGAGAACATCCTGCGTTCCATCACGGCGGCTCACGGGGCCGGGTATACATTAAAGTTTAAATCAGAAGTAAAGACATTAATCAATGACAAGGCCATGATCGAGCTCATCAAGGAGGCAGGGGAGGAAATCCTGGGAAAAGAGAATGCTCTGGCTGTTTCGCCGGTTCTCTTGGGCGACGATTTCGCGTCCTTTAGCCAGCTTGTTCCATCAGCTTATGTTTATTTAGGTGTTGGATTCCCCTGGCAACCGAATTTCGCCCTTCACCATCCGAAATTTGACCTGAATGAGAGAGCATTGCCCCTTGGAGCAGCCTTGCTTAGCTACACTGCTCTCAAGTTTCTTGGCGCCTCTGATTTGATCGTTAAGGGAGTATAGTTATGAATTATAATTTTGATGAATACATTGACCGCTACGGAACAGAAAGCTCCAAATGGGATGGCTTCGAACATCGCTTTCCAGGCTTAGATGCTCAGGGCAGTATTCCTATGTGGGTTGCGGATACGGATTTTCGTGCACCCCAAGAGGTCATCGATGCTATCGTAGCGAAAGCTCAGTTCGGTATCTTTGGTTACCCTAAAAGCAAGGGCGAAGCCTTTGATAAGGCAGTCATTGACTGGATTTTCAAACGGCATGGTTGGCAGCTTGATCCAAAATGGATCGTGCCTACGGCTGGGGTAGTTCCTGCTATTACCCATGCTATTCAAGCGTTTACCGAGGAAGGGGATGGGGTTCTCATTCAACCCCCGGTCTACTATCCCTTTAAAAAGACAATCCAGAATAATAAACGCAGGGTCATTGAAAATCCTCTACTATTGAATGAAGAAACAGGGCAGTACGAAATCGATTTTGAAGACTTTGAGAATAAGCTTAAAGACCCTAACACAAAAATGTTTATCCTATGCAATCCTCATAACCCTGTAGGGAGAGTGTGGTCTGAAGAGGATTTGCGAAAAATCGGCGAATTATGTCTCAAACATCACGTCCGGGTGTTTTCTGATGAGATTCACTCTGACTTGATTTTGCAGGGGAGCCGTCATCTTCCTCTCGGAATGTTGGATGAACGGTTTAATCAACATGTCATTACGGCCTATTCAGCCAGTAAGACCTTTAATCTCGCGGGATTACAGACTTCGGTGATCATCCTTCCCGAAGAGGAAAGCCGCAAAAGGTTTATTGAACAATTGGATATTAATCAGGCACGAGACATCAATATTTTCGGCACCATCGCTTTAGAGGCTGCCTACACTTATGGTGAGGGCTACTTGAAGGGATTTATTGAGCAGATTGAGAGTAATATCGATTATGCTACCGCTTTTGTTGAGGAAAATCTCCGAGGCGTTCGCATTATTAAACCTCAAGGGACCTATCTGGTATGGTTTGATTTCCGAGGGACAGGTCTCACGGCTGATCAAATCGACGCCCTGATCATTGAGAAGGCCAAGGTGGCAGTGGACTTAGGGCGCTGGTTTGGGGAAGAGGGAGCAGGCTTTTTACGGTTTAACTTTGCTTGCCACCGCTCAACACTGGTAAAGGCCCTTGATCAAATCAAGGAGGCTATGAGTTCTTTGTAAGATCTAGCATCTCCATATAAGGACTCGATAGAAAGATCCTCGACAAAAAAGATCTCCTAATCGCCTGATGGGCGAAGAGGAGATCTTTTTATATAAGCAGAGTGATGCATTGATGCTTTTTCTTGAAGTTAAGACTGATAGATTCTCGAAGCCATAGAAATAAAATCCCTCATTACTTTTGAAGCATCTTTATTGGCCGCTATTCCGAAGTTTATTGTAATATCGCTTTGGAAAGGTATCGACATAAGGCCTGGGCGTTTTGGTGCGGAGGAATCGGGAACAATTGCAATTCCCATATATGAGTTAATAAGACCAATACAACTTTCCGGATCAGATACTTCTAACAGCCTAAAATCTTTAACAATATTTGTAATGAAGGATCTAAGTTCCAAATTGTAAGGGGGGGCAGCTTCTTCGGGAGGGAAAATAAGATTACAATTGTATAAATCACGGGTAGTAATAATTTTTCTACTGGCTAGGGAGTGATTCTCATGCAAAACACAACAGAGATTAGCCTTATATAAAAAAGTAAAATCCACATCGTTCATACCAATAATAAAATCTTCCGGAATAATCAGAAGCGAATTTTTTTCTTGTATAACATTACTTAATAGTTCCAGTGGCGGGCTGATTTGGGATAAAATTACATTTATTTGGGGGTGCTTCTCTCTATACTCTTTTACCAGCATAGGTGCACAGTCTTCTTGCAGAGTTGCAAAAAACTTAACCTTTAAGGTAATTCTTGAATTATGGTCGATTAACGTGGTTTCCCTGATTGCAATTTCCGCCATATCCACAATTTTTATAGCATAGTCATAAAAATGTCGACCGGCATCCGTTAACTCAATTTTCCTATTACTACGGTTAAAGAGCTTTATATTCAATTCTTCCTCTAACGCATTCATCTGATGGGATACTGCAGGTTGTGTAATATAAAGCTTTTCCGCTGCCCGAACAAAACTTTTATATTCAGCTGCTAAAACAAAGCATTTTAATTGCCTAATATACAATTAATGCCCCCCTTTTGTAGTTATAAGATAAACAACGTTTATCTTATAATAAAGCATTGTGAATATGCCTTCAATCCCAAGTTGATATAATTATGGCATAAAGAACTTACAAAATTCAAAGGAGGATTAACATGTCTAAAAACTTTACGAGGAGAGATTTTCTAAAAGTTGGTGCTGGTGCACTTACCCTTACCACTATGAGTGCCTTAAGTGGTTGCAGTTCCAATGAGGCTACATCATCTTCAAGTTCCTCTGATACGTCTGGTGTAACGTATAATATGCCCGAATCATGGGATTACACTACAGATCTTGTGGTAGTAGGTACAGGAACAACAATGTATGGAGCGATTAAAGCGGTAAAATCTGGTTTAAGCGTCATTGCCCTTGAAGCATACTCAAGCCCGGGAGGCGCAACTGGTTTCTCCGGAGGTGCTGCATGGCTTCCACTGAACCGATTCTCCATTGAACAGGGAGACACTAAGGAAGCTTGCATGACCTATTTGCGCAAAATTGCCAGAGAAATTCCCATCGAGGATAAGGTGCTTGAAGCTTATGTAGACAATTCCAATCCAATGTTTGAATTTATGGAAAGCCATTTTAAGGACTATGGAATAGTTGGCAACTCAGGTGGAAAAAATGGTTTCGGCGATTATCATGCCGAATGGAAAGGTGGGCGAGCTGATGCCTATCGCACTATAGGCTGGCGCAAGTCTGATGGGGCCATGGACGTCGCTGCCTGGAAAGATGCTTATACCAAAGGATTCGAGGAAATAGGTGGGAAAATCCTGCTATCAACTAAGGCCACAAAATATGTCTACAAATATGATGAGATGGGTGTGCCTGTGGTGCTTGGTCTTATTGCTGAACAGGACGGGAAGGAAATCTCTATTCAAGCCAATAAGGGAGTCCTTGTGGGAGCTGGAGGTTTTGAATGGAATGAAAAGGTTAGGAACTCTTTCCTAGCCGTTGAAACTCCTTATGCCTGCTCACTTCCCACAAATGATGGGACAATGCTTTTGTCGACGATGGGACTAGGAGCAGACCTTATTAACATGTCGGAATGCTTCGGTATGCTTACCTTCCGGGAAAAGGCTGATGAGCAGAAAAAGAATGGCCAGCCATGTAATATTATTTTTGAACGTTGGTTCCCGCGTCAGATTATCGTTAACAAATATGGTAGGCGCTTCATGAATGAATCAGTAAGTTATGACGATGCCTGGTTGCCTTTTGCCACCTACGATACTTCTGGACAAAATGAAAAAATAAACGTACCTGCTTGGCAAATCTTTGATAGAAAGTTTGTAGATGAAACCGGTTTTAAAAAGTCATACTTTATCGGTGCCGTGGATAAGCGCGGAGTACCTCCCTATTTCAAAGAGGCAAACTCTTTAGAAGAGCTTGCCGACATCATCAAAGTAGATAAAAAGGGTCTGGTTGAAGAAGTTGCAAAATGGAATGAGTTTTGTAAAGCGGAAAAAGACCTGGATTTCCATCGAGGCGAAAATTATATGGATCAAATGTTTGCCAGAATGCGGGATATGAGCCTGCCCTTGATGCACAATTTGGGACCTATTGATACAGCACCCTATTATGCTGCAGAAATCGCACCGAATACTCTCGGTACCAACGGTGGTCCAAAAATCAACGAAAACGCTCAGGTTATGCATGTCAGCGGAGTTCCCATTCCCAATCTTTATGCATGTGGCAACTTCGCAGGTTTTGGAGGACCTGGGCGTGGCTATCCAGGTGCTGGCGGTACAGTTGGCCCAGGACAAGTTATGGGATTCGTTGCCGTAAATCATATTATTGGCTAATAAGACAAACCCAGAATCACCCTAGATATTAGATAAAGAGGAGATCGTGAAATGATGAAAAGTTACTTTAAACCACTATTGATTGCTATTCCCTTATTATTTATTACATTCACAGGCGTTGGATGTGGAGCTTCACAAACGAATCAAGCAAAAACTCCCTACGAAGCTGCGAATCAACCAGCCACTGCTCCAGTAGCTTCACCAGTCCCTGAAGCGTCTTCTACTCCTTCACCTGAACTGGCCTCTCAAACAGCTATAACTTATAAGGATGGCACTTATCAGGGTGAAAGTTTGAACGGGATCAATGGCGCTGTAAAAGTTGAGGTTAAAGTAGCCCAAGGTAAAATTGCCGAAGTTACAGTCAGTGAACAACATGAAACAGAAGATATTGGGGGTAAGGCGGTCAAGGAGCTTGCGGTTGAAGTAGTTAAAGCTAAAACGACAGAGGTTGATGATATATCTGGAGCAACTATTACATCCAAAGCATTTAAAGAAGCTATTGTAAAGGCTCTGGAACAAGCGAAGTAGTTCAGTCTATTAGCTATATGGAATAAAAACTCTCAAAGTTTAAACTAAAAACTGTGCCCTGTAGTTGAAGACTGTAAAAGCTGTGTTCCAACTATAGGGTACAGTTTTGTTTTGTACGTAGAATTCACTACAAATTTATACAATCATTACCAATGTAAAGATTGCGAAGTTGAGTATTTCTGATCGTTCACAGTTGGTGGATCATATGATGGGAAAGCATTGCCAGATCATAGTCAAGGATGTACGAACTTTATCAGATAAATTGTATGAAGAATATCTAATTATTTCGTGCGAAACATGGTATAATAAAGTTGATGGATGATCAAAGTGAATCGTAGATTTTTTGAAAAGGGAGCGTTGTGTATGCTGATTACAGCAACCGAGCTTAAAGAAAATATGGGGAAGTATTTAGCTTTGGCCGCAACAGAGGAAATCATAATAACTAAGAATGGTAAGAGTATTGCTATGCTAACTTCTGCTTACGAAGATAAAGTAGAAGTAGCCAAATCGCTCTTTGGTATTCTCCCTGAAGAGGCTTCATTAGGGCAGACTAGAGAGGAGCGTTTAAGTAGGCATGAAAGTATTGATTGATACGAACGTAATTCTCGATGCTCTAGTCGGACGTGTTCCCTATAGCGTTTCGGCTGAAAAACTCTTTTTACTGGTTGCTGAAGATAAATTAAGTGCTTTCATTACAGCAAGCTCTGTTACTGATATATATTATTTATTACGCAAATATCTCCATAATGAAAACCTGTCTAGGGAAGTGCTTCTCAAGTTGTTTAACCTATTTGAAGTAATTGAGGTTACGGGAAGCGATTGTGAGAAAGCAATGAGCATACCTATCAAAGACTATGAAGATGCCTTGCTTGCAACATGTGCACGAAGAAAAAAGCTTGATTTTATTATTACGCGCAATACTAAAGACTTTATTGGCTCTCCGGTGAAAGCAGATGAGCCAGATGGCTTCTTAACGCGGTATTTTTAAATAAAGAGACCTTTGCTAGGTGATTTTCCCCAAGCAAAGGTCTCTTTATATATTTGTGCTTCTACGTTATCCGATTCGTTTTAATAAATCGCAGCGCTTAGCTAGGTGTTCGTTATCAATCTCTATCAATTTTTGTGTGGTTTGTAATGATATCTGGAGTTGTCGCGCGACTTTCTCCAACTTTCTTCGTTTTCCATTTTGAAAGTTCCTTCGAATTCCTATTATTTACATCCTAACAAAGCTTGTTCAATACGACAATAAATCTTTTGACGTCAGAATCAAACATCTTACCTCGTCTAATAGAGCAGTTGTACAACTAAATAATGCTGAGAGGTATATAACTGGAGGGGATTCAATATGGTAAAATTAAAAATTGCAAAGTCATTAGTTTTGGGAATATGCTTAACTTTAGCTTCTTCGGGAGCTGTTTATGCAACTGACGATAAAACTGCTGCAGAAGCTGCCGGACAAATTCAGCCCGCGGCCGCGAGCACCATGCTTGCTCCTGATACAGCTGTCTCAAGTCCTGCTAACCCGGGTCCAGAGATCCCGGCGGACCTACTCAAACTACAAAGAGAAATTGATCAGTTTGTTTTTGATCAGCATCGCGGGGAGTTTGCCGAGAAGGGCTTTTCAGTGACTCATACCGGCCCAATGGCAGATTATGTGGAGATCGGTATCCAACCTTATAGCGAAGCAAATGCCATATATCTTTATGGCATGTTTGGTAAGGAGAAGGTCAAAGTCGTGGAAGGTCAATTTGCAGTCACTTTAGCCGCAAATACGGGTGGAGCCGAACCAGCAATGGATACCCCTCTCTCAGCACCTGTTGGAGAGATTGCTACTGACGCAAAAATTACCTCCGCTGAAAGTGACAATAAAGGAGCGGAAGACAATGCGTCATCCAATACCTTGCTTTACGGAATCGGTGCTGTTGTAGTCCTTGGGGCGGGAGCCTTTGGGATTAAGCAGATGCTTCCCCAGAAAAAGTAAATAAATTAACACGGTTGCAGCGATTCACGTTGATATGGTAGGTTTACTGCGATAAACTTGTAATGAGTTTATCGCGGTAAACCTTTTTGATTTGTTGGTATTATATTTCAAAGATAAAGAACATCTCTAATAGTATGTGATTCATAAATGGGAGGGATAGACAACGGAAGCCGAGCAAATTAAGAAGATGATCGAGGAGGCGACGAAATGAGTGGGAAGAAGCCTGTTGTTTGGGTTATGATCGCTTTGGCTATCGCTATAGGCGGTATGGCATTCACATTAATATCTAATCCTGCTAATAAGGAGCGGGATCTATCCTTTCTCAATCCGGATAATCTAGCAACTCTTCTTATGCAAGGGGAAGGAGTACAGATTGACGAAGCAGGCTATCCTTATCCCATCGTTGTGTCCGGTGTGGAGTTAGGAAAATGGCTGTATTCGGCGACAGATGAATGGAAGGGAAAAAAGGTCTCTTCACCCTATGAGCTTACGCCTTCCCTCTCGATTAAAGTTAATGAGGATAACGAAATCCGTTTCTTTGCAGCGGAACCAACTCTGGCCATGATCCAATCCGGGGATCAATATCGATACTATGTTATACCTAAGGAACATTTCCGAGTTATCCAAGAAGTCGCATTGCTTGGCTATCCAAAAATGCAAAGCTTGACCCTTACTGAGTGGAAAGGGGGAGAACCGACTACTCCCGTTACCATTACTGACAGTTCAATTATGGAAATGGCTGTGCTTTTGGCGCAAGGAGAGGAGAATTTCCTTGCCATGAAATATTCCAGCGTGAACGATACCCCTATTGTCGATGAATATATCCGAGTGGACCTGCTAGGTCAGGAACCTTCTCAGACTTATTACATTTATACCAAGGACGGGAAGAACTATTATATTGAAAGGCCCTATCAAAGGATCAATAGAATCAGTTCGGATACTGCCCATACAATCCTCAGTATTATTGCAAAGGCTGGAAGCAAGCCAAAGGAAGCCTCCACTTTTGATGTAGAACATAGTCTTACAATCATTTTGTCATCACCACTAAGCTCCTCCAACCCACAGGATTATATCCGTGCTCATGAGGATGAATATGAAAACATCCTGAAATTAGGTGGCGAAGAGGCCATGCAATATATGCTCTATCAGTTCGAGCAAGGGAATGGTGAGGGGCTAAGGGGACAGATCATGATGCGCCTTTGCAAAGATATCTTAGGAACGAGAAATACCATTATTGACGAATCACTTTCTCCCCAAGAATGGTATACCGCCTATTCCAAACAAGAAATGATGATGCTCCCGGATTATACCTATGACGGTGAGGATGAGCTGGAAAAGCTCGTTTATACTACTGAAACAGCACGCTATTCCCAACCTCAACGGGGCTTTACGGTGGTTGCACCCAAAATATTTAAGAGTTCTGAGGAAGGGGATTTACTGAAGGTATTTGTGACTACCTATAGCGCAACCTACATAATTAACGCTACTTCTAATAATGCTTCTATCAGGGAAGTAAGTGGGGGTATTATTCCTTCGGCTATTACTTTTAAAAGGAATGGGGCCAGAAACTACGAGTTGGTCAGCTATGAGCAGGCCAAGGATGGTTCCGAATGGCTCCCTTCGATTCGCAGATACTGCACCACCCCTGTATCAGGAAAAGAAATCTCCGGCTTAGCCGATGAAATCATTAGTCATTATGGAGATTATGAGGATCTTCATAGGCTGCAGAACGAAAACCTGCTCAGGCACCTGCAGAAAAACGGGGTTAAGAATCCGGTTATCGTTAAGCCATGGGGTAGCGTAGGTAATAGTTAAAAAGAGTAGGAGCGATTTGTCGCTCCTACTCTTATTTGGGAGGATAATTTTTCTTCAGTGCCTCGTTTTTATCTTAAAGCAATTACATCCCCGGCATTCCTGCAATCTGATCATGCATAACACCGTAGCTATAAGCAAGATCAGCATAGATATTCGTTCCGGTAACGATCTAGGAATCGTCGAAGACCAAGAACAATATGGAACCGGCCACTTCCTCTGGAGTAGCCAGTCGTTTGGCCGGAGCAGTAAGATTTGCAATGGATTCATACGCCGGATTGAGGGATTTTACTGCGGTAGCTTCGCAAGTAGCCCAGGCATAGTTTAGTAGCGAAGAAACCTTTGAATTGGGTTTTCGAATACAAAAGCTGAAGCGACTATGGAAGTTATGCTGTTAAGAATTGACTTTCTAGTCGCTTAATGTTAATATTGATTTCGGACGGACGTCCGAATTATTCTTTTCTTAAGACAAAGGGCTGTGTAAAAAGAAAGGAAATAGGAATTATGAATAACTTGGATATCTTTTTGCACTTCGCTTGCTATTCCTTTTTAGGATGGATTTTGGAAACGATCTATGCCACTATAATTCACAAGAAATTTGTCAATCGGGGATTTTTACACGGATTCTTTTGCCCCATCTATGGTTTTGGTGCCGTTTTAATCATCTTATGCTCAACATGGGTGAAAACAGTCGTCCCTGATACATTGACAGCGGTTATCGTCAGCATTGTGGTGGCAGTTATCCTCGTCACGACTCTTGAATACATTACTGGTTTTATGCTGGAAAAAATATTCCGTTGTAAATGGTGGGATTACAGTGAGGAGTTTGCCAATCTCCACGGCTATATTTGCCTAAAGTATTCGCTTTTGTGGGGGGGACTGGCCCTGGTTCTACTGCAAGTCGTTCATCCTATGATCGCCGAGCGGGTTCTCTTAATACCGCTCAGCATCAAAACAGCTCTAGCGGCTTTGCTCCTTCTTTATTTCCTTATCGACACTATAGTATCAGTAACTGCTACTATGGATTTACGCAATGCTATACTCAACTACAGTAGTCTTCCTCTACTTAAATACTATGAGAAGATTTTTCGCTATCGACGCATCTTTCAGGCTTTTCCACGCCTGCTCATTTTAAATGCCGACATATTCAATCGTGATGTAAGGAGCATCCTCAATGAAACAATGGATAAGATCAAGACTGAGCTCAAAAGCAAATTTCAATAGTCTGGATGAATATAAAGGGTGCCTTGAGGATTTATTAACTCATGAAGCTGTCCTTATGATGGATCGCTTTCCCCAGCATGGTCGGACAACCTGCCTGGAACACAGTATGTTTGTATCTTATACCGGGTACAAAATCTGCAGGGTGCTGGGACTTGACTGGCGTTCAGCAGCCCGAGGTGGAATGTTGCATGATCTTTTCTTGTATGACTGGCATACCACTAAACCCGCTAAAGGCCTGCATGGATTTACCCATCCCCTCACCGCTCTGGAAAATGCCCATGAATATTTTGATTTAAATGATCGGGAGAAGGACATTATCCTTAAGCATATGTGGCCATTAACGGTGAAACCACCTAAATATAAAGAAGCATTCATCATTGCTCTTATCGATAAATATTGGGCGCTACTGGAAACTCTTCAGTTGGGGGAAGACATAAAATTAGGCAGACTTAAAAAGAGAGTATATGATCAATGGGAAGTTTCAGCAAGGCAAAGCCATGTGACCAATAATAAGATCTTGGGAGTGGAAATTTATGAGTGAGAATAAAGAAATCGGTCAATCAGAAAGAATCCTCAATGCGGCCATCCATTGTATATCGACAAAGGGCTATGCCAGTGTTTCATTGCGGGATATAGCTGATGAGGCGGGAGTCGTGTTAAGTCAGGTCAATTATTACTATAAAAATAAAGAAGGGTTATTTATTGAGGTCATTAAAGTTTTAGCTCGGCATTACTTGCAGGAATTAGAAGATAAATTGAGCCAAGGCAAATCGGAGAAAGAGAAATTGGCATGCCTGATTGAGTTTTTTCAGGAGATGCTTCTAGAAAACCCTGGCTTGTTTAAATTGCTATTTGATATGACCAGCATGGCCTTTTGGTCCGATACGTTTAAGGAACCTCTTCGTCAGCTTTTCGACGATTCAACGACATTAATTGAAAAATACATGACAAAGGGTTATTCCCAAACAGGAACCATGGGTAATTATTCTTATTCACCGTCAATATTATCGAGAATTACTCTGGGTGCCTTATTTGGCACATCTATTCAAATCATGCTGGGGGAAAACCAAAAAGAAGCCATAGAATCATTATCAGCTATAAAATGTCTTTATTAAGCAATGAATCGTGAAAGGAAAGTTGAAATGAATTTAAAAAAGTTGGGTAATTTAAAATTTATCTCCTTCATGCTCAATTTCTTGTTGAGTCTGGGTTTAGGGATTATCCTTTGGAAAATCCTCGACATTTGGTACGTTGTCCCGTTGCTTTTGTTGATAGGTATCGTTGGTTATTGCATTATTTCCATCTTCTCGGGGTTTGCAAACAAGAAGTTGTTAGCCAAATTTGAAAAGCGAATCCTCCAGTTCAAGGAAGGGGATTATTCCAGCCTTGCGGAATTCAAGGATCTTGGCTTTATCGGCAAAATCTCCTCATCATTTAACGATATTATCACAGACATTCGGAATTTGATCACCAGCTTTGTCAACGTTTTTCATTCTATTATTCAGATTTCCAAGGAAACCAGAAGCAAAGCTGAAGAGGCTTTGTATTCAGTCGAACAGATTTCGGAATCAATTGAGGGAATCGCCAAAGGGGCTTCTAGCCAGGCTGATGAGGTTCAGCATGGGGTAGAAAAGATGGAAAACCTCTCCCTAGAAATTGAATTACTATCAGAGCGTTTCAGCGGTGTAAATGAAGATACACAAAATATCACCCAACTGAATACCATCGGTCTTCAGTCTGTCCATCTTCTTCAGGAAAAGTCCCTGGAAGCCAATGATGCTCTGGCCCAGATTTATCAAACCATCGAGACTCTGACCAATTCCACTAAAAATATTGAAATGCTACTGGAGTCCGTGCAAGGTATTGCTGAACAGACTAATTTGCTAGCCTTAAATGCTGCGATTGAAGCAGCTAGGGCAGGTGAATCTGGGCGGGGATTTGCCGTAGTGGCAGAAGAGATCAGGAAATTGGCCGAACAAAGCCGGGTATCCACGGTTGAAATCGGCAGTCTGGTACAAACCATTCAGAATCAGTCAACCCTGACCATCGCCTCCATGGAGCGGGTTCAGGCAGTTACCCAAGAACAGAATGAAGCCGTTTTACATACAAATGACGCTTTCCAAAATATTACTGAGGCAACAGAATCAATTAGTTCGAAGATCGGAATGATCGAGCAAGGGATGCTCACTATTCAGAATCATCGCCATGAGGTCTTAAGTGTTATTGAGAATATTTCTGCAGTCACCAAAGAGGCTGCCGCCTCAAGTGAAGAGATCGCTGCAGCCGCCACCAGTCAAGTATCCATCTTGGAAGATATGAATGAAGTTACTCATAGATTAGATGAAATTACTCAGGAACTTGAGGTGAAACTGAAGAAGTATAAGCTCTAGTGCTGGAATCATGAGTATTTGAATTATATTCTGGATATTCCACGAGTACCATGATCGACATCTGAAAAAAGATGATAAGAGAGGAGATTGGCAGGCTTGAATATCCGCTTGACGTAAAGAATAACAACAAGTATAATGAAAAAGGTACATCGAGTATCTAGTGACAAAATTGAATTTCTATGTCATAATTGATGTATAGAATTCGATTTTGCGAATAATAATATTGTGATCATGCTCCGGTGACCTAAGGGCCCGGGGTTTTTTATTTGGAGAGGTGGAAATGGATAAAGTTTTTAAAACTACGAATTCACAAATGAAAAAGCTACGCTCTAGAGGTCTTAATATAAGTGGCAGCAGGGCAAAACGAATTATTGAAATGGAGAATTATTATAATCTTATCAATGGCTATAAGGATCTTTTCCTCGATCAAACGTATACCGGGGTGGATGAAAAGTATCTTAGGGGTACCAACTTCTTTGAACTGCACGCATTGTATTTGTTTGATAGAGAACTGAGAAATATCTTTATGAGATATATTTTAGAAATTGAAAACAATGTAAAGAGTGTTCTATCTCATGAGTTTTCCAGGAATTATGGCCATGATAACTACTTAAAAATCGGTAATTTTGATACAGTTCTAAAACCACATGAATCAAATAAAACCAAGGCACAGAAGATTGGTGAAGTAACTGAGCTAATCGCTAATCTCCAAAAAGAGATTTCAAGGCAGCTTTCAAAGAATAATCCTATGATTTCTCATAATATGCTTACTCATGGATATGTGCCCCTTTGGGTTTTGGTAAACACGCTGACCCTGGGCACTATAAGCACATTCTATAGCTATATGGTTCAGAAGGATCAAAATCAAATTGGCAAGAAGTTCAATCTTAGGCCCGATGAACTGACCTCCATCCTGTTTATACTCTCTATTTTCAGAAATGCCTGTGCACATGATGAGCGGTTTTATGGCCTTAAATCGGTAAATAAAAAGGGCAGGCCTAATATGATAAAATCGAATCCGCTTCATGCAAAGCTGGCAATACCAAAAGATTCAAGCGGAAATTATATTTATGGTAAAAATGATTTATTTGCTGTGGTAATAATATTAAAGCTTATGCTTCCTAAAAATTCATTTAATAAATTCCATTCCGCTTTGAAAACTGAAATTGATAAGCTAGATAAGCAATTAAATACGATATCAGTAGAAGATGTGTTGGATAAGATGGGATTTCCAAGGAATTGGATAACCATTAAAGGTATGTGACATAAAACGATGTGACGTATTGCGTTTTGTGCACCCCAAATGTTGCATCGATGCACCATTTGAACTACACTCAAGGGCTTGGCACAAAGGTTAGGCTTTCTTGCCCCCCTCGGCCAATGTTTCTTTAGATACCAAGCCTTGTGCCATTGTTGAAATATGTTCTAAGGCATTTCTTAATTCACTCATGCCCAAAGCTTGCCCCTTCATAAAAAGGTCTAACTCGCGGATAGCTTCTGTAATAGAGTTCACCTCATCCTGAACTTTTCTAATTCTATTATCGATATCTGTAACAGAAGATTTTGTACCCGCTGCCAGCTTACGCACTTCTTCGGCTACAACTTTAAAACCCCGTCCTTGTTCGCCAACTCGTGCGGACTCAATTGCAGCATTAATACCTAGGATATTAGTTAGTGATGAGATCTTTTTAATCTCATCAGAGATATTTCCAATGTCTATCGTATCTTCCTTAAGCATCATTATTTCCAAGTTCATCCGATTGGACATATCCGATAACACTTGCCCCTTGGTCGTTAGGCTATCCGCAGTTGCATAGAGCTGTTGCAGCGTAGCCATGATTTCCTGGCCGATATGGATCAGGTTATCGGTTTTTTCAGTCGATGTCATAACACCTAGACTTCCAATAACCTGCTGCTGGTCATCGTCGTAGATTGGAATAGTTATGGAGATTATTGGGAAAGAGAGACCATAGGCTCCTATAGGTAGCCTCACGTGGACTCTTTGCCCGGACATAATAGTTTTAAAGGTTTGAGATTCACGAAAGGCTTCAGGCAGTTGATCACCTTCTTTGACTGGACTTGGCAGTTGAGGATGTGGTACAGATTTCAATACAGTAAAGTCAATATAATCACTGACAGATATTGAGGTTGGTTCGACAAAGATTTCTGCCAGAAAAGGCAAGGTTTCCGCAATTCTATTAAGATTATCCTTTTTCATGGACGCTCTACCTCCAATTTTTTTGATTGTTATTTATGATAGTTTAGCTTTTAGGTGATGGATTAATAGTCTCCAATTTTCTATAAAGGGTAGTTCGCGATATTCCTAATTCTTCTGCAACCCGGGATTTGTTTCCGGAGTATTTTTTCATAAGGTTCATGATTTGATTTTTTTCATTGATTTTTTCAGCAAGTTCGTGCACTATTTTGTGTTTGAGTCCGGCTGCATTAGGTTGCTGAGTGAATGTGGAAAAACCAATATCCACGACCTCCTTGGGCAGATGATTAATGGTCAGCTGGCTGGAACGGCAGATATTCATACTTCGTTCAATAATATTTCTTAGTTCACGAACATTGCCCGGCCAGGAATAATACATTAGGAGATCCATAGCCTCCGGTGTTAGGTTGCTAATATTTTTGTGAAGAATAGAATTGAATTGGCTGATAAAATGCTGAATGAGCAAGGGGATATCTTCCTGCCTATCTCGAAGCGGGGGGATATCTATTTTTATAACATTGAGACGATAGTAGAGATCAAGCCTAAACTCCTTAGTCTTAATCGATTCCGAAAGGTTTCTGTTGGTTGCTGAAATAACTTTGACATCAATAGGGATGGGTTTGCTGCCGCCAACTCTGGTCACTATCTTATCTTCTAAAACTTTTAATAACACAGATTGCATTTCAAGGGGCATCTCGCCGATTTCATCAAGAAATAGGGTGCCTTTATGAGCAAGCTCAAATTTACCGGGAGCACCGTTTTTGCGGGCTCCGGTAAAAGCTCCTTCGACATAGCCAAATAAGTCGCTGGCAATAAGTTCTCTGGGGATAGCAGCACAGTTTATGGAAATAAAGGGACCCCTATGACGGCTGCTTGCATTGTGAATGGACTGAGCAAATAATTCTTTACCGGTCCCGCTTTCACCGATGATTAG
Source organism: Desulfitobacterium sp. THU1 (assembly GCF_038181555.1). Taxonomy (NCBI): domain Bacteria; kingdom Bacillati; phylum Bacillota; class Clostridia; order Eubacteriales; family Desulfitobacteriaceae; genus Desulfitobacterium; species Desulfitobacterium sp. THU1. The sequence continues at coordinate 31,662 of NZ_JBBWUA010000018.1, forward strand.
AACATTGCTGGCGCTTTGAGCTGCATCTTCAGCCATACTTTTTGCCGCAGTAAAAGCTGAACTAGAGCCAATCAAGTCTTTAAAAGTAAAGTAGGCATGGGATCTGGATAAGGTATTGACCACTTTATGGATGCGTCGAGAATCTGTTAGGCCAATAGCGATTCCGGTTTGTTGACCGTTTTTGCTGATGGGGAGGATATCGACAAAAAAGGTTTTCGTTAGACCATCCCTGTTCTGAATCTGAATCTCTTCAAATTGAATAGATATGCCTGTATGATGTGATTTGTTGAATAGAGGTACAAGTTCAGGAAAGATCTGGGCTAAATGTTTACGGTGCAAACTTTTTTCCTCAAGATGAAAAGTCTGAATGAGACATTCATTAATCCGGAGAATAGTCCCACGTTCGTCAAGAAGGATAAGTCCTTTATCTTGTTGATCAAAACTCAATCTCAATAATTCGTTGATCATATTTAATTCTAATTCGCGCAGCTTAAGACTTGTGTAAGATTGACCGGAGATAGCGAAGTATTTGAAAACTTCAAATTCTAAAGGTTGAAGAGCATCTAGTTTTGTTATCAGTAAACTAAAGGACATAATATCGCCAAACTCATCAAAGTTTGGCAATGAAGTGCAGGCAAACTCTTGAAAGGCATCAATATAATGTTCGGCACCGATTACAACACTTTGCTGTAGAGTTAAATTGGCCAAGGCCACGGCGTTGGTGCCTACTGCATTTTCGTTTAGATTCGTACCGATTCCGATATGAATTGAGTTCAACAAGGCCAGAAGCTCAGCGTTGCCTCTTTGTATAACTATGGTAAGATTCTTATCTGTATAAAAAATTACGGACTTGGTGGTACTTAATAAGTTGTAATAAGAAAAAACATTTTCATGATTTAAATCCCGTTGATAAATCCAGTCGTCAGTTACCGCTTGGGTCGCGATTTCTTTTGGCATGGGTATGGGCAAAAGGGACATGCGGGGATTAACATTTGATTGCTTTGAGCGTTGCCATGACTCGATAATTTCCCGCCTGACAGCCTCACCGGCCACATGCCCCTCGTAAATGAAGGATTCCCTGTTACGCAGGAGTATAGAATGGTTATAGAAAGTATTCATTTACTCACCCCGCTTTTCAATACAGCATTTTGACAGGAAGTTTGGATTATTTACCATAGCATAGCTAAAGCAGCATTTAAGGTGCTTTAGCTATGCTTGTGCTTCCTTAAGTAGACAAAATGGGGAAAGATCAGGCCTGCGTGAGTTTCTTGGCATTATTGAAAGCCAGAAGTATTAAAACAGCGGTGAGTGCAAGAATGCTTAGGGTGACAATGAAGGTCGTCGCAAAACTTCCGGTTAACTCTGCAATAAAGCCGATGATGGGCATTCCAAAAGCACCGATCAAAGATTGCCCAATGGAGAGGTTGGCAAAGAGAACAGGGTAATCTTTGGCACCGTAGGCACCCCTAACCAGCAACGGAGAAACGACAGCAGTCATGGACAGGGAGAATCCATAGAAAAATGAAGCGGCGAGAATTACAGTTGTATTGCCTTTAGCCAATAGCAAGAGAATAAAGCTGACTGCGACGATGCTCAACCCAAAAAGACTTGTTTTGAGGGCCCCAAACTTATCATTGATAACCCCAAGGCTTAATTTGCCAACAATATTTCCGATCATGGCCATTGAAGCCATGGTTGCTCCGATTGTAGCTGCAAAACCGATTGATTTAGCATAGGTAGGAAGTAATTGTGAGAAACCTGCTGAAAAGGCAATTAATCCAAACACACAGAATAAAAGGATGAAAGATAAGGAACGCATGGCTACATTGGCGGGCACACCTGTTGCAGCCGATGCTGCCTGTGCGGCAGAGGCGGCGGCGTTTTCCTCATAGCCAAAAGGTTTCAGCCCCATATCGGCCGGCTTAAATCTCAAGACAAACAAAGTGAAGGGCAGAACAAGAATTGCTGTCACACCTGCAGCAAGCAAATAAGCTGCCCTCCAGCCGTTGGCTTGGATGAAACCGGCGATAATCGGATTCATAATAGCGGCGGAAATTCCGGAAAAGGCCATAGCGATACCAACCGCAAGACCGGTTTTCTTGGCGAACCATTGGGATAAGATGACCGGAGCTGGGATCAAGAAACAGAAGGCACCGGCGATACCAAGCACAGCTCCGGAGATATACCAGCCCCAGACTGATTGGTACTGTGACATAGCGGCGATAGCTAAAATAACCGCACTATAGCAACCTGTCAATAATAAGCGTAGGTTTACTTTAGGCAGTAATTTACCGACAAAAGGTGCAGTAAAAGCCATGCATAAGCCTTGTACAGTGAAGTAGAGGGATAGTGTACTGACACTGATATTTAATTCCTTAGTAACAGAGACAAACCACTGTCCACCGGTGTTTAGCAGTATTCCCATACCAGCTGTTAGGGCGCAGCAGCCAGCCAAAATAAACCATGCATAATGGAGTTTTTTCTCGCTCACAACATTACCTCCTAAGAGTTCTATTTAATTCTATTGATATTTTTTAGTTGGACAAATACGCACATTCACATGTGATGTTTGCTTTAGTGCTATTCCTCCTCTCTGAACGGATTTACTGTTCACTCTTCACCTCCTCAGGTCTATTTGATGCAAGATTCATGCCATCAACTTAAAAGCATAAAAGCACAAGACATGCAGCGATTCCAGCGCTGCATGTCTTGTGCTTAGTTTTTAAGTGATATCTGTCCTTATGGTTTTAATGAAGATTCCATTTCATCAAGTTTTCGATAAAGGGTGGTTCGGGAAATCCCCAGATCCTTTGCTACCCTTGATTTATTCCCGGCATACCGATTCATAAGCTCGAGTATCTTATTCTTTTCATTGACCTTTTCCGTAAACTCCTGCAATATCTTGTCCTTGTAAACTTCTGAGGGAGCGTTGTCTGAGACTAAAGAAGAAAAGTTTTTGCTCATGATTTCCTTGGGGATATTTTCGATAACAAGTTCATTAGTGCGGCAGATATTCATGCTTCTTTCGATAACATTCCTAAGCTCACGAACATTTCCAGGCCAAGGATAGTTCTGAAGGAGTTCCATAACCTCCGGCGTTACATTAGCGATGTTTTTATGAAGAATTACATTAAATTGGGCGACAAAATGCTCGACAAGCAAAGGAATATCTTCCGGCCGCTGTCTGAGTGGAGGAATATCGATTTTTATCACGTTGAGCCGATAGTAGAGATCCAGCCTGAATTCCTTGGCCTTAATAGATTCCAAGAGGTTTTTGTTTGTGGCGGTGATGACCTTAACATCCACTGGGATAGGTTTGCTTCCCCCAACCCTAGTTATCATTCTTTCTTCCAATACTCTTAATAATACTGACTGCATCTCCAGAGGCATCTCCCCGATTTCATCAAGGAAAATAGTGCCTTTATCGGCAAGTTCAAATTTCCCGGGTGCTCCGGATTTACGGGCACCAGTAAATGCCCCCTCCACGTAGCCAAATAATTCACTGGCAATCAGCTCTCTGGGGATGGCTGCGCAATTTATAGAGACAAAAGGTCCCTTGCGGCGTTTGCTTGCGTTATGGATGGACTGGGCAAATAACTCCTTTCCTGTTCCGCTTTCACCAGTTATCAAGACATTGCTGATGCTTTGAGCGGCATCCTCCGAAATAGATTTCGCAGCGGTAAAAGCAGAACTAGAGCCGATCAAGTCCGCGAAAGTAAAGTAAGCGCTGGAATGGGTAACCTGATTGATCATTTTGTGAACACTACGGGAGTCTTCGATACTAATGGCGATGCCAACAATCCTGTCGTCTTTATAAATGGGGAGGCTGTCAGCAAAAAAGGCTTTGTGCATTGAGCCCTGGGAAGTAATTTCGATTTCCTGCAGCTGACTCGGCTTGCCTGTGGCAAGCGTTTGCTGGAATACCTTCAGGAGTTCAGGAAAAACCTGATCTAAAGATTTGCGGTGCATACTTCTTTCATCTAAAGCAAAGGCGTTGACAAGCCATTGATTTGTGCGAAGAATGATGCCACGCTCATCCACAAGGATGAGACCTTTGTTTCGTTGATCAACACTTAGGCTAAGCAATTCATTAGTAATTCCTAATTCTAACTCCCGAAGCTTTAAATTAACTTGGCTTACGGCGGATATTGAGTAATATTTCAGGATCTCAAATTGAAAAGGAGTAAAGTTATCCAGCTTGCAAACGAGAAGTCCTATGCATAGGAAATTACCCTTATCATCATAATTGCAAAAGGCAGTACTGAAATAATCCTGGAGGGCGTCAATATAGTGCTCGGCACCTATGACAAAACTTTGTTTGCCAGTGGATTTGGCGAGAGAACCGGCATTTGTTCCTATGTTGCTTTCATACAGATTGCACCCGATGCAAAGGTTGATCGCATTAAGTTGTCTTAATAGAGCCTCGTTTCCTCTTTGGATAACAATCGTTAAATTATCATCGGTAATAAAGTAAGCTGACTGAGTCGAGCTGATCAATTTATAAAAGTCAAAAACATTATCATGGGCCAAGTCACGTTGATAGATCCAATCTTCTGTAACTGCTTGGGTAGCGACTTCTTCAGGAATGGGGAGTGGTAAAGCGGCCATTCTGGGGTCAATTTTGGCTGCTTTGGAGCGTTGCCAAGATTCAAGAATTTCTGAACGAACACTATTTTCAGCTATACGTCCTTTATAAATAAACGCTTCGCGGTTACGGACCGTCAAGTCATGATTATACGAAAAATCCATGTTAATCACTCCTCATTGTCTACTCCACCATGTTAACAGATGTACCAGCCTGTCTTTAGTATATTTGTATTTGTAAAAATACTCAAGACACGATTAAAGAAAGTGAACACAAGTGTACTATTTGCGAAATCTGTAACACGAAAGTGGACAATTATAAATAATAGTTTTTAGGATTTTCTAAGAACAGCTGTCCAATAAATAGTGCAATATATTACAAATGTGTAACGATAAAAGTTGCAAATAGAACATTCAGTAACACAACGAAAATACATAAAAGATGTTGAATTTAGCACTTTCCTTATTGGCATGCAATTTGCAATTAAGATGGGTGAGTGGCGAAACCAGAATTTAAGGGTTGCCAAGTCAAAACATTGTGGGTACAATCTCAAAAAATTACGAAACGGAGGACGGACAATGGATTTCAAAAAAACGGAAGAGCAGGAACTGCTCCTGGAGGGACTCAGCGAATTAATAGCGCGGGAGTGCCCGGAAGATTATGTAAAAGAATGCTATGAAAAGCATGAACTCCCGACAAAATTCAATAAAGCCTTGATTGACAATGGCTTTGGTTTACTCGGTATCCCGGAAGAATACGGCGGTACACCCTGTGATGTATTGACATTAATGTTGGTTGCGGAGGAAACGGCTCGTCTCACAGGTGCGCCCTTTGGTGTAGGCGGAAATGCTCTGCAAGTGGATGATATGCTGGCCTTTGGCAACGATGAACAGAAGAAAATTACCATGGACTACTTGATGCAAGGGAGAATGGCCTTCTGCTTGGGCATCTCCGAACCCCAGGCCGGTTCCGACAACAATGCCATCGCCACCACAGCAACTCGCCGGGACGGTAAGGTTTATATCAATGGCCACAAGACCTGGATTACTGATGCCACCCGGTCCCCTTATATGCTCTGTGTAACCCGCGATTTTGACAGCCCCAAACCCCCTGCCCAAGCCATGTCCATGTGGTGGTTACCAACGGATGCTCCGGGGGTTAAGATGGAACCCCTCCATAAAGTCGGCCATGTAACCAGCAGTTTAAGTGAAGTCTATTTGGAAGATGTTGAATTAGAAGAGAAAGATCTCGTCGGGAGAGAAGGCAATGGATTCTTCCAGTTGATGAAGAACTTTGAGATCGAGCGTATTTTGATGGCAGCAATGTCACTTGGCCTGGCTGAAGCAGGCCTGGAGGACGCTGCCAAATATGCCAATCAGCGGGTTCAATTCGGACAAAAAATCGGCAACTTCCAACAGATTCAAGAAAAATTATCTTTCATGGAAATCAAAGTTCAAAACATGAAGAATTATGTATATAAAACTGCTTGGGAAAAGGATAACGGCCTGGATGTTCAACTTTCTTCTTCCCTAGCTAAACTCTACTGCGCTCAGGCAGGCTTTGAAGTCTTAGATGACGCTATGCAAATCATGGGCGGACTGGGTTACATGGAAGATTGCCGAATCGCTAGAATGTGGAAAGATTCTCGTATGCACCGCATTGGTGGTGGAACAGACCAAATTATGGTTCATATTGCCGGGAGACAAATTCTGAAAAAATATAGTAAATAACCGAGAGGAGCAAGGAAAATGGCGAGAAAAGCAGATGTTCCCCAATTTGGACCCCTTGCGGGAGTAAAGGTTGTTCATTCCTCTTTATCTGTGGCAGGTCCTTTTGCGGCCGAGATGTTCGCTGAATATGGCGCAGATGTCATTTGGATTGAAAATCCTATGGGACCGGATATCTCCCGGGGCGGAACCGCAACAACCATAAAACAGGACCGCCGCAACCAAAGAAATATTGCTCTCAGCATTCCTACCCCTGAAGGCCGGGAAGTATTTTTGAAGCTTATTAAGGATGCCGATATCTTTATCGAAGCCTCTAAAGGTGGACAATATGAAAAATGGGGCCTTAATGATGAAGTGATGTGGGAAGTCAATCCCAAGCTAGTCATCGTTCACATTTCCGGATTTGGTCAAACAGGGTTGCCGGAATATGTTTCCCGTGCCTCCTATGATCCCATTGCCCAAGCCGCTAGCGGCTATATGAAATTGAATGGTTATCCGGACCGCCCTCCGATTCCTGCCTTCCCAGTAGCTGCTGATTATTTTACGGCGCTTTTTGCGACGACAGCAGCTCTGTCTGCAATGCATCGAGCAAACTTAACCGGTCAAGGGGAAAGCATTGATGTTGCCCAGTATGAGGTTATGCTGCGGGTTTCCTCCTTGAATCCAATGGAATACCTCCTTTATGGCAAAGAACCCAAACCTGAAGGCAATCATAGTCAGTACTGCGCAGGATATGGTAGCTTCCCCTGCAAAGATGGTAACGAAATCTATACCTTGTTCCTGGGTCCCGGCGTTTTGAAGAATGCCTTGCCGCTTATCGGACTGGAATATGGTTCGGAAATGTTCCCCAAAGGAAGTCCCATGGCCTGGATGGGTACCCCAGCTGCCGATTTGCTCGAAGAAAAGCTTAAAGAATTCTGTGCCAATCATACCGCTCTGGAAGTAAGTGATATTTTCAATAAGCATTCTGTTCCCTGCAGCGCCATTTATGATTATGAGATGGCAGCCAACGATCCCCATTATCAGGCTCGTGAGGCATTTACTGAATGGGAGGATATCGACGGCAAGACCGTTAAAGGAGTCAATATTGCCCCTAAATTTAAGAATAGCGAAACAAAGATTTGGCGCGGTGGCCCTAACATGGGACAAGATTCGGTTGACATTCTAAAAGATCTTGGCTATGGAGATGAGGATATCCAAAAGTTGGCCGAAGCTAAGTCCGTTTTTCTAGGTAAGCAGTAAGTATTATTTCTGAGACGACAGTCCCCTTACCGCGGCCCCTAAAGGTTTGAGTAAAAAAGCTGTAACGATTCACTAGGTTAACAGGTTTTTCGCAACGTTCCTGTTAACCTAGTTATGGTTATACTTGTCATTACTATTAATTGCCAAAAGTGAAGGGGTGGTTCAAGCAAAAAACTAGTATATTTAATTAAAATTTGTATTTTCTCTTAACTTCTTAATTAATATTACTAATATTACGAGGTGAAATAACTTGAAAATAGTAGCTTGCTATAAAGTGGTGCCTGAAGAACAGGATATTGTGGTCAAAGGGGATAGAACTTTGGCCTTTGATAAAGCAGAGTGGAAGATTGGACAGTATGACCTGAATGCCATCGAAGCAGGAATGCAGCTGGCTGAGGCAGCGGGCGGAGAAGTGAGTGCCCTCAGCATTGGCGGCAAAATGGTCGATAACTCCAAACTCAAAAAAGCAGCCCTCTCCCGGGGACCAGAACAACTTTACCTTGTGGCGGATGATGCTCTGAATGCTGCCGATTGTTATTCTACAGCTGCTACTCTAGCTGCTGCCGTGCGGAAAATCGGCGGCGTTGATCTCGTACTTTGCGGTGAAGGTTCCGGGGATATTTATGCTCAACAGGTGGGCGCAGTGCTGGGTCAGATGCTGGGCTACGCCACTTTGAACGCTGTCAGCAAAGTCACTGCTCAAGGGGACAACCTCATCGTCGAGCGGACTCTGGAAAACGAAGTAGAGGTGCTGGAAGTCGCTCCTCCCGCTGTAATTTCCGTGACCACGGATATCAATAAACCAAGAATCCCCTCCTTAAAGGAAATCATGGCTGCTGGGAAGAAACCGGCAACCACCTGGGGAGTGGGGGATATTCAGACCGAATTGGGCAATAAAACAGAGATTCTCAGCACCTTAGCGCCTGTGGAAGCAGACAGAAAGATGATCATCCTTGAGGGAGACAGTGACGATAAGATTGCCGAGCTGTACGAACATCTGCGCAGGGTCTTGGCATAGGAGGGCGAAATAAATGAGCAAATTAGCAAATGTATGGATTATCGGCGAGGAAATCCCCGCCATTAACGAATTGACAGCCGGCGCCAAAACCTTAGGTGGGCAGACTGCGGTAGTTTTTACCGGGGATGAGGAGCAAACAGCACAGATCTTAGGTGTTAATACCATCTACTACTTGGGCACTTTAGCGGATAAAATCCTGGAAACCTACACTCCGTCTATCATAAAGCTGGTAATGACCGAGAAGCCGAACCTGATTCTGGTCAGTAACACCAGAAAAGGACGTCTACTGGCCGGGACTTTAGCTGCAGCATGCGGTACCAATGTTCTCACCGATATCACAGAAGTTGTGGCAGTGGATAACGGAGTGCAGAGCCAACGCATGGTTTACGGCGGAGCTGCTTTCCGGACCGAAAAGTCAACCAATACTATCAATATCGCTTGTGTCGGGGCGGGAGTATTTGAGTGTTCAGAACTGCCAGCATCCGAAAAAGTGGTTGAGGTGGAGTTTGTCGCACCTAGTGTATCGATTAAATGCCTGAAAAAAAGAGCGAAACTCGGGGAAAAAGTTAATCTAGCAGCAGCTAAACGGGTAGTCGGGGTCGGTCGGGGCTTAAAAGCAGGGGAAGACCTCAAGATGGTGGAAGCGTTTGCGGCCGCCATTAAAGCTGAAATGGGCTGCAGTCGTCCCATTGCCGAAGAAGAAAAATGGATGGCTAAGGAACGCTATATTGGCGTATCCGGCGTCATGCTCAAACCGGAAGTCTATCTTGCCCTCGGCATCTCTGGGCAGATTCAGCATACGGTGGGTGTCAATCAGGCCAAAACCATTATTGCGGTGAACAAAGATAAGAATGCAGCTATATTCAAGCAAGCCGACTACGGCATTGTTGGGGATATGTATAAGGTCATCCCGGCTCTAACGGAAAAATTCCAGAAGTAAACTAAGCCCATAACTTCAGTTCGCTTGTAATTTAAAGCAAGGTTTTTATAAGGTGAATAAGCTGGAGCTGCAGTCTATGCCTCTGGCTTATTTGCTTAAATACTGCTGATTGCACGAAACAGGGGGAAAATGAAGTGTATAATGTTTATCATTTGCTCCAAAGCAATACCGCTCATTATCCAGATAAGCCAGCGCTTATTTATAAGGGTCAGCGAATTTCTTACCGGGAACTGGGAGAACGCATCAATAGCCTTGCCCATTCCTTATCTCAACTAGGCGCAAAATTGGGCAGCAGGGTAGGCCTGCTGATGCCTAACTGTGCAGAGTTTGTGGAAGCCTTTTATGGTGCCCAGAAACTAGGGGCAGTTGCGGTGCCCTTTAACTATCGGCTTAAAGCTTCTGAGATCAAAGAGTTGGTTGAAGCAACCCAGTGTGAGTACTTTATCTATGACCAGAAGTATGCAGACATTATCGCTGAATTAAAAAGTCAAGTGTTCTGCATCAAGGAATTTATTTATACAGGAGATATTGAAGTAGACCATGAACATTCCTATGAAGAACTGTTGAAAAGGGGAGACCCTCTTTGGGATTTTGTCCAGCCTGTCTGTGATCAAGATGATGCCTTATTTATATTCACCGGCGGTACCACCGGGGTTTCCAAGGCGGCCAGACATACCCAAGAGGCTCTGTTATTAAAAGTATCTCTGACATTGATGGGGGAATGGCGTTTTAACCCGCAAGATGTGTTCCTGAATTATGCCCCCATGTTCCACGTCGGTGGCCTTTCCTTTGTTTTGTTTGTGCTTTCTTCTGGAGCATGTATGATCATTGCAGATAGATTTGACGTTGACGAATTACTGCGCACCATAGATAGAGAAAAAGTGACTCAAATGTTCATCATTCCACCTTCGATTTTTAAGGCGATGAAAGATTCGCCATTGATCAATGATATTGACACATCGTCAATGCGCTATCTTATGTTTAGCGGGGGTGATACCTCCGACGAAATAGTGAAATCAGCTTTCGAACTTTTTCCTAAAGCCTCAATTCTTAATGGATATGGGCACTCAGAAAATGCGGCAATTATTAATAATATTCTAACCCGTGAACAATATGGGAAAAAACCGGGTTTAATCTGTTCGATTGGTAAGCCAATGGCTTTTTCGCAAATAAAATTAGTAAATGATCAGGGCTACGAAGTGAAAAAGGGTGAATGTGGGGAAGCTTGGGCTAGAGGACCTGCTCAGATGAGGGGATACCTCAATCGCCCGAATCCCTTTGTTGATTGTTGGTTTCCCACCGGAGATATTTTAAGACAAGATGAAGAGGGATATTTTTATTTTATGGAACGGAAAAAAGATATGATTAAGTGCGGCGGGGAAAATATCTTTGCTAATGAGGTTGAGTCGGTTGTTTCATCACACCCGGCAGTCTCATCATGCGCGGTGGTGGGACTTGCTGATCCTTTATATAGCGAAATCGTGGCAGCTGCAGTTGTCTTGAAAAATGATAAACGAGTCACCGAAGAACAGCTTATCGAGTATTGCAAATCTAAGCTAGCCAGTTATAAGAAGCCGAAAAAAGTTTTCTTCCTAAAGGAACTGCCCTTAAGTTCAGTTGGAAAGGTTAAGAAGTATACATTGAGAGAACAGCTTGATCGGATGCAAGGGTGTTAAGAATGATGAATAGAGGTTTTGACATGGTAAGAGAAGTATTGCCAAACATTTATATTAATGAGATTCCCCTTCCCAATAACCCGCTTAAGTCCATCAACAGCTATGTATTCTTGTCAGAGAAAAGAAATCTGATTATCGATACTTGTTTTAATATGGAGGATTCCAAAAAGGCTTTTTATAGCGGAGTAAAAGAATTGGGAGTTGATCTAAGCAACACGGATCTGTTGCTGAGCCATATGCATCCGGATCATATGGGATTAGCTCACGAATTAAGCACATTAGGATGCAAGGTTCTGCTTGGCAAAAAGGATGGCGAGATTCTTGATTTAGCAAGGAACGCAAGTAGGAAGACTTATGTGGAAATGCATAGGGCCCTAGGCTTAGGGTTGGACACTTTGACCACAAGCAATCAGGACTTTGTTATGAATACTCTTGAATTTCTAGACTATCAACTCCTTGTCGAGGGAGATGAAATTGTAATCGGAGATTATGCGCTTACCGTAGTGGATACTCCCGGTCACTCCCCGGGACATATCTGCTTATACGATAAGGAGAAGAAGCTTTTTATTTCCGGTGACCATATCCTAGGTGATATCACACCCAATATTAGCTTTTGGGGTTATGAAATAGATAGCTTGGGTGCTTATCTGGACAGCTTGAAGAAGGTACATGAATTGGATATTGAGTTGGTCCTGCCTGCCCACCGCAACCTTATTCATGATTGTCGGCAGCGTATCGAGGAGCTGATAGCTCACCATCAAGAACGCACCGAAGAGATATTGGTGATTGTTGGCGATGGCAGAAAAACGGCGAGTCAGGCAGCTGCTGAAATGCACTGGGACAACAAGTTTGGCCCGTGGGATGAGCTGCCAGGTGTGCAAAAATGGTTCTCTGCCGGTGAAGCCTTGTCTCATTTAGAGCATTTGGTATGGGAAGGTAAACTGATTAGGATTACCAATAAAGATAGTGTCTGTTATGAATTGGTGTAGAAGCTAAAACATCTTTTGTGCAAGATTGTGTAACCATCAATACAAAAGGTTACACTTTTGTACTGATGCTTTATACATTATTGATTTTAATAACATTAAATCTGAGGGTTTTTACGATATATTTTGAGATTAATTATTGGCATGTAATTTGCAATATTTATTCAATGAGGTTGAAGGTCTTTTAACATAAATTCTAAAAGTATTTTTGGAAGAGGTGCACAAATGAGCGATAGTGAAAGATTTGATGCCATCGTGGTCGGTGGCGGTGTAGCGGGAGGGGTAGCCGCTTATGTCATGGCCCAAGCCGGCCTCCAGGTCCTTTTAGTTGAACGCGGTAACTCTGCCGGAGGCAAGAACTGCACAGGCGGTCGACTCTATTCCCATAGCCTGGAGAAGATCATCCCCAACTTTGCCGCAGAGGCTCCAATTGAGCGCAAGGTAACCAAAGAGCGTGTCAGTATGACGACGGAAAGTGGCGCTGTAACCTTGGACTATAGCTCAGATCGCTTAGGGGAACAAGGCAAGGATTCTTATGTGATCTGTCGTGCTTTATTTGACCGCTGGCTGGTGGACAAGGCCGAAGAAGAAGGAGCAATGGTGGCCTGCGGTATCCGTGTTGATGATCTGATTGTTCGTGACGGTAAAGTATGTGGTATTATCGCCGGCGGTGAAGAGATGGAAGCGGAGGTTGTAGTTTTAGCAGATGGTGTTAACTCTCTGTTAGCGGAGAAAATCGGCTTGAAAAAGCCAGTCACCCCTCATCAAGTGGCCGTAGGTGCTAAGGAAGTTATTGAGTTAGGGGAAAAAGAGGTTGAATCCCGCTTTGGTTTAAACGAAGGGGAAGGTATGTCCTGGCTGTTTGCCGGTTCCGTGTCTGACGGTGCTATCGGTGGGGGATTTCTGTATACCAATAAGGATTCCATATCCTTAGGTGTGGTTTGTACCCTAGCTGATTTGGAGAAAGCAAATAAGACCATACCCCAGATGCTGAATGATCTCAAAGAGCATCCGGTTGTTAAGCCTCTTATTAAGGGCGGCAAATTAGTGGAGTATTCAGGACACCTGGTGCCTGAAGCGGGTATCTCCATGATCCCCACTCTCTATAGGGATGGGGTTGTTGTCGTCGGTGATGCAGCAGGGTTAGTCATTAACATCGGTTACATGGTAAGGGGGATGGACTTAGCTATCGAGTCGGCTAAGTTAGCAGCAGAAACCATCATTGAAGCTAAAGCGAAAAACGATTTTTCGGCCAATGCTTTATCTTCATATAAGTCTAAGCTGGATAACAGCTTTGTCATGAAGGATCTGAAGCAGTATCAAAAGTTCCCCCACTTCTTAGAGGAGACCCCAAGAGTATTCAAGGGGTATCCGGAGATGCTGGACGATATGATGGCAGATATGTTTATCGTGGACGGAACACCGGCAGCGCCCTTGATGAAAAACATGCTGGGTCATGTGAAAAAAGTCGGTTTGATGACCCTGGCCAAAGACGGGATAAAGGGAGTGAAAGCACTATGATCGAACGAGTGGATGTGGCAGAAAAACTAGGTGTGGACAAATTTACCGTGAATGAGGAAGAGTCCCATATCCTTATCGACAAAGACTATGCCGATGATAGGGAACTGGAAAAGCTCATCAAGGCTTGCCCGGCTGCTTTGTACGATAAGGGCGATGACGGCAAAATCACTTTCGATTATGCCGGATGCCTGGAATGTGGGACCTGCCGTGTTCTTTGCCGAGGGACCATTGTTAAGGATTGGAATCATCCGGTGGGGACTTACGGGGTAGAATTCAGGTATGGCTGATCACGGTTCATTATGAAACGGATTGGACCTAAAGAAGAAAGCGCAAATTTTGCAAGGATGCAAGATTTGCGCTTTCTTCGAGAGCAATTTTGGGAGGGTGCAACGGTGAAGTGGCTAATAAATATCAGGTCGAAAATGAGTACTGTACAAGGTGAGGTCGAAGAATTATGACGTCTTTCGATGAATATACCAGTCGTTCATTTGGTCATAAAGTCAATAAATCTGCGCGTCTGATCACTCAAAAGCTGGCCAAGAATTTCAAGGAGAACGAAATAGGAATATCTACAGAACAGTGGAAAATTCTCCTTTACCTATACCGTGAGGATGGACAGACCCAGAGCAGTCTTGCTGAAAACACTGGAAAAGATGGACCTAGTATTTCCCGAATCATCGATACATTGGAAAAACAAAATATGGTATTCCGAATTCGTCAACCCAATAATCGCCGCAATAACTTGATTTATCTGACTGAAAAAGCCAGAAATATGAAGGAAAGTCTTATGCTCATGGGACAAAAAACAAACGAAGAGGTGACGCAGGGCATTACTCGGGAGGAAATTGTAACTTGTATAGGCATCCTCAATAGAGTCATAGAAAACCTTTCATGATGAGTGTCCGATTGGCTGCAAATACAAGGAGTACGACTTTAACCCGGAAATTGAATCCAGAATGCAAAGGATAAGGATACCGGGAACCAAGGGATATATACCTTAGCTCCCGGTGATTCTTGAGAGGCTATTGTTCCTACGGTTCTTCCACTAGCTCCGTACTATCGCGCAAAATCACGGCTGTGAGCTGGTGATCAGTGAGACTGAATAGAGCTAAAGCAATCTCATGGAGGTCTGCATGATTTACATCGGGCTTTACATAGTTTAGGCTTTTTTGCTTGATTCGGGGAGCGCCGGCAGGCGTTAGCCCATCTTCGTACTTCAACACTAAGGTTGAAGTCAGCGGCTTATCAATAACAGCCATCTCCTTTTCCCTCCCTTCTTGACCAGAGGCCAAGAGCTTGGCATGGTTGTATATAGTATGGATTAGCATGTATGTTGGTTACAGCAGCCATAGCATACACCTTGTCTGAGGGTTCCGCATAGCTTATAGGAGTATCTGAAAAGAAATTCCGAAAGGGCGGAAAGACGGGCATGCGAATGGGAGATGGCAACAGAACACCTGAGCAAATCGCGTTCGAGATTAACACGATCAGGGAACAAAGCGGAAAAATGCTACTCATAAATGCCGTTGAGATCGGACGGCGTTTGACGGAAGCTAAAGAGCTGGTTCCCCATGGGGAATGGCTCAAATGGCTCACAGAGTCAGTAAGTTACTCCCGGAGTACGGCCAGCAGACTAATGAAAGTCTTCAGGGAGTATGGTCCTAAACTCATGTCTGATGATGGCGAAGAGAATCCAAATGTTGCATCGATGCACCATCTGAACTACACTCAAGGGCTCATCCTCTTTGGGATTCCGGCGGAGGATCGAGAACAATTTATTGAAGAGCAAGGTGTTGAGACCATGAGTCAGCGGGGGCTACGGTTGACCATTAAGGAAAGAGACCCAGCTAAGACATCGGCTGGACCTATGGAGTCGATCCCGGTAGAAAGGATAACTGTTAGGCCAAAAACTGGATCAGTTGAGCGGCCAGTGGAGAAGAGCCATGGCGATAGTATGAAATATGACGCTCAATACGCCATGCATCGAGACAACATGCTTAAATCCTACGAGGAATTGCTGAAAACCCTCGCCGCCCTAAACAGGATAGACCCAGTCAGGAAAGAGGCCAACAGGAAAGAAGCGTTAAAGATAGCAAGCAACATGACGGAGACTCTGAAGATATACCCTCCTCAAATTAAGACAAATCTTAAATATTAAAAAGGACGGAGCTTAAGACAGGAGTTTTACAATCAGATATCCTTCCAAGGCCGATGCACTATAGAACGAGTACAGATTAAAGCGACAGAAAAAACAAAAATGGTTGACAGCCTACTGATTGGCTGCAACCATTTTTTATATTGTGGAAATATAGGAAAATTGACGTTCGAGATAAAGTTCTACTTTCCTTGCTGTAAAGATGAGACAGTAGTAATACCGCCAATGCTTATTGTCTCCATCATCCGGATAAATTCGCGCATAGGTCTGGATACATAACGGTTCAGTTTATGGGTGAGGTTGATATGGCGGGCAGTCTGTTCGTCGTCAATCTTATAAAAGACAACGTTTTCTCCCACGTTGCTCAACTTCACAATAGTATCCGTTACAAAAGATACGGCCAGTTGCTGATTAACCATATTGTAGACGGTCATCAACTGATCCAAAAACATAAAAACCCTAGGCTCAAAGCCACTGCTGCGGAATAAGCGCATTGCCCGTCCATGCATATCATATCCTTTCTTCAGCATCAGGAAGCGATGACTATGAAAAGAACAGAGAGATATGCATGGCCAATCCGGACGCATATGTAAATCAGAACGTATATCCTGCATACTTAGGCAGCAATCCTTTAATTCCTCGTTTATAGGGTCGCTGAGGGGGACGGCCAACAATACGTGTTCCTGGAAGAGGGGATAACTTTGAAATAGTGTTTCGTCAAATTGGTTGCTTTCTATAAGTAAATCAATTTCACCGTTCAGCGTCATCTCTTGCAGGGTCAAGAAGTCTGTTTCGACCAAGCGTATTTCTACCCCGGGAAAGCTTTTGGAAAACTGAGAGATTAATGCTGGTAATAGATAGCTTGAAAACATATGAGGTGCACCCAAAGTGAGGCTACCGGTTTTTAATTCCTTGTAGTCGTCCAGATAGGTTGCAAGATCATTTTCTATGGCCAGGATTTGCTGAATCCCCTCCATATATACCTTGCCCGCTTCTGTGAGTTGTATGGGATTCGTGCTGCGATCAAAGATCTGTATGCCGATTTCCCGTTCAAACTTTATTATGGTCAGGCTCAGTGAGGGCTGAGATAGGAAGAGCTTCTGGGCAGCACGGGAAAAACTTTGCTCCTTATTGACCTCATTAATATAGTGAAGAGTGCGGAACAAGGTATATTCACCACCTTATTTATATTTATAAATAAGTATTTTAATATAATGTGTATTTGATTATAAGCAACCTTTGCCTTATTGTCAATATAGAACGAAATATCAGATTAGTCTCTGTGTCCGAACACTTGGGAGGGAATAGTCAGTGAAAGCAATAATCGCAGAACGAATGGATAGGCTAGTTGCTTCAGGGGTACGTAAGATCAACGAAAAGGCAATGGCCATGAAACAGGCCGGGGAACAGGTCCTGCACTTTGAGTACGGCAGACCGGATTTTGATACCCCCGGATACATAAAACGGGCGGTAATCGAGAGTGTTGAGGCGGGGGAAGTGTTCTATACCTCTGGTCCTGGTATGAGCGAGCTACGAGAAGCAATAACTGAAAAGCTGCAGAGGGACAACAATATCTCCTATGACAAATCAGAGATTCTCGTAACGGTGGGCTTATCCGAGGCGATATTTCACGTTTTAAGCACAATTTTGGATGAAGGTGACGAAATCCTGATTCCCGATCCCGTGTGGATGAACTACCTCAATGTCCCCAGGTATTTGGGAGCTGTGCCTGTATCTTATGGTTTGAGGGAGGAAAATGAATACCAAGTAGATCTGGAGGAAATTCGCAGTAAGATTACAGCAAGAACGAAAGCCATGGTAATCGTGACCCCCAACAATCCTACTGGAGGAGTTCTCTCCGAACAAACCTTAAGAGGGATTGCGGATATGGCAATCAGCAGAGACATTTGGGTGATTTCCGATGAAATCTACGAGAGACTGATTTACGATAACGAAAAACATATCAGCATTGCTTCCCTTCCCGGGATGAAGGAGCGCACCTTCACTATGAATGGTTTTTCCAAGGCCTATTCTATGACCGGTTGGAGAATTGGCTATGTCGCAGCCCCCCAAGAAATGATAGCCACCCTCAATAAGATTCACGAGTATAACACTATCTGCGCTCCCTCTTTTGCGCAAAAGGCATCGGTGATAGCATTGCAGAACGAAACCGACGAAGTAGCTGATATGGTAAAGGAATACAAAAGGCGCCGCGATTACGCGGTAAAGGCTATCAATGAGATTGGAGGGTTAAGCTGTCTCTGTCCTAAAGGGGCGTTCTATATCTTCATCAACATCAAACAGTTGCCTATGACTTCTGCTGAGTTCGCGGAATATTTGCTGGACACCGCCAAAATGGCCTGTGTACCCGGAGAAGTATTCGGTGAGGGGGGCAAAGGATATCTCCGTATGTGTTTTGCCAACAGCTACGAGAACATTGTGGAAGGGTGCCGACGTCTGAAGGAAGCCGTTGACAGCTTGCGCGAGTAAAAACCTGAAACAGTATGAGATTATTTTAATTTGAATGGAGTGAGTGAGTTGAAAGGAATCTATACCCCAATCGTCATTCCCTTTGATCCTGATGAGCAGATTAATTACGAATATCTGAAGCACAATCTGGACAGATGGGGAAAAACAGATCTGGATGGCATAGTGGTTCTGGGTTCCAACAGTGAATTTGTTTATCTCAATACTCTAGAAAAGTTGCGACTGGTGAAGTTTGCCAAAGAATGTTTTAATCCAGACAAGAAAATCATTGTGGGTACATCCTGTGAATCTACAAAGGAAACGATAGAACTTTCCAGAGAGATGTACGCGCTTGGAGCGGATGCGGTATTGCTATTGCCTCCTCATTATTTCAAAGGTGCCATGAAGGAGGAAGTATTGTATAAGTATTTTACCGATGTAGCGGATGCTGTACCCATACCGGTCATGCTCTACAATATGCCGGGTAACACCGGTATCAACCTTTCCTCCGGTCTGGTTGCTAGGTTGGCCAAGCATCCCAATATCGTGGGAGTGAAGGATACCTCCGGTAACATTGTTCAGATCTCGGAAATTGTTCGGGACACAGATGACGATTTCGCTGTCTTTGCCGGTAATACAGGATACCTATTGCCATCCTTGGTAGTCGGGGCCAGAGGAGCGACCCTGGCTCTGGCCAATATTATGCCGGAGGAATGCTGTAGGCTGGTATCCTTGTTCAGGGAAGGGAAGTTGGCTGAAGCAAGAGAACTGCAGCAAAAAATGTTAGAAATAAATTTTACAGTCACAGGGAAATTTGGCATACCGGCTTTAAAATATGCAATGGACTTGCTGGGCTATAAAGGCGGTGAGCCGAGAAGACCTCTGGAGCCACTTAGTAGTGAGAACAAAAAAGAAGTAAAAGAAATCTTAGATAAATACGGCGCATTGAACGCAAGTTAAATTAGATAGCATAGAGGGAGCTTTCGATGAAGAATACAAAAATAATTTGTACGAAATGTAACAAGGTTTATCCGGCCGATATTCTCCAAGATCGTTGTGATGATTGCCATGAACCGCTGGAAGTGGAAATAGTAAAAAAGGGGAAGATTCGGGAAAGTAATTTCTTGGGACAGACTGTGTTAGAAAGATATGCTGACTTTTTCCCCTATTTCAAAGAGGTAGATGATGTCTCGATGCGTGAAGGCTTTACGCCTTTACAGGAATCAAAAAAGCTTGCTCAAGAAATGGGAATTGCAAAATTGTATTTCAAAAATGAGAGCACAAACCCAACCTGGTCCTTTAAAGATCGAGGGACGTTAACCGGGGTTTTGCATGCAATCAAAATTGGGTATAAAAAGATTGCCACTGTTTCCTCGGGAAATATGGCAGCGTCCGTAGCCGCCTATGGAGCTAAATCGGGCTTAAAGACTTATGTGTTTGTCAGTAGTCAGATACCTGCAGAAAAGATCAATCCGATTGCGATCTACAATCCCATCTTAGTTACAGTTGAGGGAAGATACGATCTAATTCAAAGGGAAAGTCTTAGATTATGTAAAAAATATGGAATTTACATGATTAACTCAGACGCTCCTTTTCGAGTTGAAGGCTACAAAACCCTTGCATACGAAGTGTGTGAGCAAACCAATTTTGATGTGCCGGATTATGTCTTGGTGCCTAATAGCTCAGGTGGGCATATCCGGGGCATTGAAAAAGGCTTCAGGGAATTTAAAGAATGCGGTCTTATAAAAAAGGTGCCTAGGATGGTCTGTGTGCAGGCCGCCGGATGTTCACCCGTTTATAACGCCTTTATTACAAGAGCGGATCAAGTTGAAAGAATTGAGAATCCCCATACCTTAGCCCATGGCATTGAAAATACATTACCACTCAGTGGCAACCAGGTCTTGAGAATGTTGAAATGGAACAAGGGTTTTTGCGTATCGGTTACCGATGATGAAATAATTGATGCCCAGGCAACACTTGCCAGTACGGGCTTGTTCCTGCAGCCAGAGTCTGCAGCAAGTTTAGCTGCAGTCAAGAAATTAAAGCATGAGAAGTATTTCCGTGGTGATGAAAAAGTTGTCTGTGTTTTAACGGGAAGCGGCTTAAAATACACTGCGGCGTTTGAACATCATAAGCTGACACATTATACCTGTAAATTGGATAAATTGGACGATTTTTTGGGCTCTCAACAATAGAAGAGGTGGTTAAATATGACAGCAGAACAAATATTGATTGAAAAATATCAGTTAGAACTACCAAAGCCTTCTGAACCGGGAGGGCTGTATACCCCGGTAGTTCAAACAGGCAATTTATTATTCGTTTCGGGTCATACACCCAAAAGAGATGGAAAGTTGGTCTACCAAGGAAAGCTAGGACGAGATTTTACAATCGAACTGGGACAGCAGGCGGCAATCCTATCCATCCTGAATTGCCTGGCGGCAATCAAAGGGCATATCGGAGAGCTTGACAAGATCAAAAGAATCGTCCAAGTAGTGGGCTATGTCAGCAGTTCTGAAGGATTTCATGATCAAGCTAAAGTGATTAATGGGGCATCAAAGCTGTTGACAGAGGTTTTTGGTGAACGGGGCAATCATGCCCGGGCGGCACTGGGCACCAATGAGCTGCCAGGCGGAGCCCCAGTTGAAATTATGTGTGTTGTTGAAGTTTGACATGGAAAAGAACTTATGAGAAGGGGAGGGATGAAGAGTAAAAAAACAAAACAACGAAGCTTGAACTAGAAACAGATTCAATTTGTGTTGTTAATGAATGAAAGGGGTGTTCAGCTTGGAACAAAATGTTTCGAAAAGCTACAAGTATTGGGTGTTATTTACACTTTTCCTTGGGTGGTTAATTGCCAGTATGGATCGAGCAGTTATGAGTATTGCGCTGATACCGTTAACTGAAGAGTTTGGTTTGAATCCAGCCACAACGGGCATCGTAATGAGTTCTTTCTTCCTGGGATTTATTATCATGCAGTTCCCCGGCGGTTTTTTGGCTGATAAATACGGTGCCAAGAAGGTTTTGCTTATTGCTATTATATCCTGGTCGCTCTTTACTGGTTTAACAGGACTTGCCTGGTCTTTAACCGCTTTATTAGTTTTTCGCTTCCTTTTTGGTATTTTCGAAGGGTTCTTTCCCTCTGCCAGCTCAATATTAGTTGCTCAAAACTTTCCTTTAACCCAAAGAGCCAGGGCAAAAACTATTGTGTTGTTGGCGAGCGGAGTTGGGGGGATTCTGGCTGCTGTGGGGGGCGCTGCTTTGGTTGAATCCCTGGGCTGGCGAGCAATGTTTTGGATTCTTTCTGGATTTGGAGTATTGATTTTCTTGTTATTCGTATTCAAAGTCCAAGACCATCATAAGGCGAAAAAACAGGATGACATCGTGACCAAAGAGCCAGTGCACAAAGTACCTGTACGAGAAGTGCTAAAAAATCCTTTAGTTTGGAGCTTGCTTGTAACCTCCCTGGGAATCTATATCGTCAATTGGGGAATATCCTCCTGGATGCCGATTTATCTAGTCCAAGCTCGTGGTTTATCCATGATGGAAATGGGGACTTTAATTGCCATCAGCGGGCTGATCATGATGGTAGTTGCATTACTTGTAGGATATATACTGGATAAAATCACCGGCAAGGAAAGGTATGCCGCCGCAGGTGGCGCAGTCTTTGCAGCACTCTTTCTGTATCTATTAGCTAATGCCCCGACTCCGGTCATGGCAGTGGTTTATCAAACTTTAGCCCAAGCAGCCTGCTCATTTGTGACCTTCACAGTACTGACCCAGCCTTTAAAAAGATTTCCTGTCGAAGCTATTGGTACCGCCAATGGGATTATCAATACTGGGGGGCAGATCGGTTCTTTCGTATCCCCGATGGCCATGGGCTTCATTATTCAAGCATCCGGTGGCTCATATACTAGTGCTTTTATGTTCCTCGCTGCCTGTACGGTTATTTCGGCAATAGCAGGCGCAACCATTCCAGTTGTCAAAACACCGGCTAAATCTGGGCCGGCGGCTGGTGCCGAAGCATAGTGCTTAAATTAGTGTTCGCCCATAGCGAAAAATATTATAATTGAGAGGATGTGTAAAAATGGTAAAGGAAAATTTACCGGAATGGTTTCAAAGATTTGAGGAATCACAATTTGAGGTGTACTCGAAGAAATACGCAGACATCATGAAGATGACCCGAAAAAATGGGATTATTGAAGTGAAGATGCACACCGACGGCGGGCCCTTGAAGTACGTTTGGAGTGTTCACGAAGCCTGGGGTCAAGCTTGGCGAGAAATCGGAGCAGACCATGAGAATCAGGTAATTATCATCACAGGCTCGGGAGACAAGTGGTTGGAGGGGGATCCCGATGCATGGAAAGTCCCACTTATCAAGTGGTCAGCCGATGGGAAGCTCAAAATGCGGATGGAATCACAGAAGTTGATGGAAAACTTTGTATTCGGCATTGATGTTCCGGTTATTGCAGCTGTCAATGGCCCGGGAGTACACGTTGAGTTTAGTGCCTTAGCCGATATTACCCTGGTTACAGAGGATGTGGATTTTTGGGATCCGCATTTTCTAGCCGGAGTAGTTCCGGGAGATGGTATGGGACTGGTGCTGCAAAGGACGATAGGCATCAAACGGGCTGCTTATTACGCTATGACCGGTAAAAGGCTAGACGGCAAAACAGCTGTTGAGCTTGGACTGGCCAATGAAGTGGTGCCGCGTGAGAAAATTCTTGAACGCGCTTGGGAACTTGCAGAGTTCATCATGGATCGGCCGCGTGCTGCCCGATATTTGACCCATGGTGTTCTCATGCGTCCTTGGAAACAAGCGCTTGTCGAGGATCAAGTCATGCATGGCACCTCCATAACCTTGGGATTATGCATGGATGAGGTTGGCGCCTTAGAAAGGTTAAAGGAACTGAAGAAGCAGGGTCGCATCTAAGCTCGATACAAAGCTATTGCACATCTGCGGTCTATCCGCTGATGTGCAGTAGTTAATAAACTTTTAGACCACCTTCTGATAGGAAAATCTAAGACTATGGTGGGATTACTACATGGTAATTAAAGAAAAAATACTACCTTATATTGAAGCGAAAAGGGAGATGCTCCTCAATATCAGTGACAGCATCTGGGAATATGCAGAGCCTAAATTCGCAGAGTATAAATCTTCTGCACTTTTGTGCCAGGTTTTAGCCGAAGAGGGTTTTGCCGTAACCAAGGGCATAGCGGGCATGGAGACGGCTTTTGTAGCCAGTTATGGCAGCGGGAAACCGGTAATCGCTTTTTTGGGCGAATATGATGCTCAGTATGGACTAAGCCAGGAAGCGGGGGCTGCCGAAAGAAAACCTCTTCTTGATGGAGGCCCAGGCCATGGCTGCGGGCACCATACTATTGGTGTTGGTGCATTGGCAGCCGCCTTTGCTGTTAAGGAATATATCAAAGAACATGAGATTAAAGGAACAGTGAAATACTTTGGTTGCCCAGGGGCGGAGGGCGGTTGTGGTAAGGTCTATTTAGCCAGAGCCGGCTATTTTAACCATGTTGAGGCAGCCCTAACCTGGCACCCCTTTACCTCAAGCAATATCATGACCTTCAACGTTCTGGCGACCATTAGTGCCTATTTTAAATTTCAGGGTGTAAGCTCACATGCCGCTGGCTCGCCTCATCTAGGCAGAAGTGCTTTGGATGCCGTCGAATTAATGAACGCCGGCGTGAATTTTTTGAGAGAGCATGTTGAACAGGATGTACGTATGCACTATGCCATCACCGATGCCGGAGGATGTTCTCCAAATGTGGTTCAGGCGAAGGCCACGGTCCTGCAGCAAATACGCGCCCCTAGGCTTTCTCAGGTCAGGGACATCTACGAGAGGGTCGTCAACATAGCCAAAGGCGCGGCTTTAATGACCGATACTAAGCTAGAAGTTGTTTTTGACAAAGCAAGCTCTAATGTGCTTCTTAACAATGTCCTAGGTGCCTTGGTACATGAAAAATTCCGGGAATTAGGTCCTGTGCCTGTAAATGAACAAGACTTAGAATATGCCCGCAAGATTAGGAAAACCATGAGCGAAAAGGAAAAGCGTCTTGATGAATTTATCGCCACCAATATGTTTGGAGAAGCAGGCAAAATGGTCGTCAAGGAGATCGAAGGCAAGGAAATAATTGATTTAATCTATCCTTACAATTCTAAGGAAATTGTCTCCAGCGGCTCCAACGATTTGGGGGATGTCAGCTGGAATGTGCCCACTGTAGCATTTCAGACAGTTACCTTTGCCAAGGATACAGCCCCCCAATCCTGGCAGATGGTGGCTCAAGGGAAATCAGATCTTTGCCATAAGGGCCTGCTCCATGCAGGTAAAGTGCTAGCTTTGGCTGGTGCGGAGTTGCTGGAAAACCCTAAACTATTTAGAGAAGCTAGAAATGAATTTGATCAAAGGCGAGCTGGGGAGACCTATCGATCTCCTATTCCTCCTGAGGTTAAACCTTCAACCTTATATAAAAAGGAAGTGCAATAAAAATGGAAGAAAAAAACTCCAACAGATATTGGGTGTTATTTATTCTTTTACTTGGATGGGTAATTGCCAGTATGGACCGGGCGGTTATGAGTATTGCGGTGATACCCATAACCAGCGATTTTAATCTAACTGCATCTTCCACGGGGATAATTCTAAGCAGTTTTTTCCTCGGCTACGCTCTCTCCCAGATTCCCGGCGGTTATTTAGCAGACAGATTTGGTTCAAGAAGAGTGCTTCTGGTCGCAGTTATAACATGGTCAGTTTTTACGGGTTTGACTGGCCTTGCCTGGTCTTTAGCTTCCTTATTAGTTTGTCGTTTCCTCTTTGGGATTTTTGAAGGATCCTTCCCCGCGGCCAGCTCCTTATCCATCGCTGAGAATTTCCCTCTCAAGCAAAGAGCAAGGGCTAAAACGATTATGTTGTTGGGAAGCGGCATTGGGATGATCGGAGCTCCAATTATTGGAGCGGCTATGCTTGAGGCCATTGGCTGGCGTATGATGTTTGGAATTCTCGCCTTATGTGGAATCTCAATGTTCATATTATTCTGGTTCGTAATCAAAGATAAGACTAAAGATCCGGGGTCCAACCAGACTACTAAAAAGGTCCCGCTTAAGACGGTGATAAAAAACCCTTTAGTTTGGAGTTTGTTCATTACCTATGTGGGAATATATGTTGTTAACTGGGGATTAATGTCCTGGATGCCGACCTATCTGGTCAAAGCTCGCGGCTTATCGCTGATGGAAATGGGTGCAGCTACGGCAGTCGTCGGATTAGTGCTGTTGGTGAGTGCGCCTTTGGTAGGAGTTTTACTTGATAAAATCACTGGCAAGGAAAGATATCTCGCTTCCGGTGGTGCTATAGGGGCTGCAGTCTTTCTTTATTTCATGGTTAAGGCCCCGAGCCCGACTATGGTTGTGGTCTTTCAAGCTTTAGCCCTTGTTAGTTGTTCTTTTGTTTCCCTTACCACAGCCACTCAACCAATGAAAAGGTTTCCCCTTGAAGTTGTCGGAACTGTCAGTGGGCTGGTCAATACAGGGGGACAAATCGGCTCCTTTATTTCCCCTTTGGTTATGGGATTGATCATTGATGCTTCCGGCGGTTCATATGCCCCTGCCTTTGCGTTCCTTGGGGTATGTGTTCTCGTTGCTGCCGTCGCGGGCGCAACTATACCTGTCATCAAAACGCCGGATGACCCCAAAGTTGATGCACCAGGGGCAAGCTCTTAATACATTGTCTAGACATGGAGCCGCTTCCTTTTGGTATTCATATCCGCCTACTTATCGAATATATTATCGCTTAATTCTGTGCATTAACAAATATATGGAGGGGGTATCTGAATGGTGGTTAAGGAAAAGGTATTGCCGTACATTGAAGCAAGACAGGAGATGCTGATCAAAGTCAGTGACAGTATATGGGAGTATGCTGAAACCAGATACGAAGAATATAAGTCATCCGAACTTTTATGTAAAGTTTTGGCAGAGGAAGGTTTTGCAGTAACCAAGGGCATAGCGGATATGGATACTGCTTTCGTAGCCAGCTACGGCAACGGCAAGCCCGTAATCGGTTTTTTGGGCGAATTTGATGCTCTGTATGGGTTAAGCCAGGAAGCGGGAATTGCAGAAAAGAAACCCTTGATCGAGGGAGGTAAAGGCCATGGCTGTGGTCACCATGCGCTTGGTGTCGGCTCGTTGGCAGGTGTACTTGCTCTTAAAGAATACATGAAAGAAAACAATGTTAAAGGAACAGTGAAGTATTTCGGCTGTCCGGCTGAGGAAGGCGGTTGTGGGAAGGTCTATTTAGCCAGAGCCGGTTATTTCAACGATATTGATGCGGTCCTTACCTGGCATCCCTTTACTTCCAGCAATATTATGACCTTCAATATCTTGGCGACTTGCAGTGCCTATTTTAAATTCCATGGCATAAGCTCACATGCCGCCGGGTCGCCCCATCTGGGCAGAAGCGCCCTAGACGCTGTGGAATTGATGAATATCGGTGTGAATTTCCTGAGAGAGCATGTGGAACAGGATACGCGCCTGCACTATGCCATCACCAACGCCGGTGGATCTTCGCCCAATGTGGTCCAGGCGGAGGCGGCTGTCCTACACCAAATCAGAGCGCCCAGGATATCCCAGGTCAGGGACATCTATGAGAGGATTATCAACATTGCTAAAGGGGCGGCATTAATGACAGATACCAAGCTGGAGGTTGTTTTTGACAAGGCAAGTTCTAATATACTATTTAACAATGTTCTGGGAGCTTTGGTGCACGAGAAGTTTACAGAGATAGGTCCTGTGCCAATCAGTGATCAAGACATCGAATATGCCCGCGAAATCAGGGCGACTTTAAACGAGAAGGAGAGGCATCTTGATGAAAGCCTTACAGTTGCTATGTTCGGAGAAGGTGGACGGGAGATAGTCAGACAGTTTTCCGACAAGGACATCATAGATTTTCTCTATCCTTATGAACCCAACGAAATTGTTGCGATGGGCTCCAGCGACTTGGCAGATGTGAGCTGGAACGTCCCCACTGTGTCATTCCAAGCAGTTACCTATGCGAAAGACACCTCTCCCCATTCCTGGCAACAGGTTGCGCAAGGAAAAGCGAATCTTTGCCACAAAGGTTTGCTGCATGCAGGTAAAGTGATGGCCTTGGCAGGTGCCGAACTGCTGGAAAATCCGGAACTGTTGACGAAGATGAAAGAGGAATTTGACAGGAGACGAGACGGAGAGGTGTATGTATGTCCGATTCCGCCTGATGTCAAACCTTCGCCCCTAAGATAAATACCGGCGGATTGATAAATGCTAGCTGATTGCAAAGACACTTACTTATTAAAGATAAGGAGAATTACAAATGTCAAATCTGATTAAAAACATCTATTGTGTAGGTCGCAATTATGTTCTGCATGCAGAGGAACTAAATAATGCCATTCCCCAAACCCCCTTATTGTTTACTAAACCAACCCATTCTTTAGCAGAAGCCAAGGGAGGTGAGATTTTCTTTCCGTCAGATAGAGGCCAAATTCAATATGAAGCAGAACTCGTTTTTCATATTAGCCGACCCTATGAGCCAGGTATAAGAGTAGATGACCTAGTGGACAAGATGGCTATTGGTATAGACTTTACATTGCGTGATCTCCAAACCGAGCTAAAAGGAAAAGGGTATCCATGGGTATTGGCCAAAGGGTTTATCAATTCAGCAGTACTCACACCTTGGCAGCCTTTTACTGGACTTGAAACTTTGGAGGATATTGATTTTTCCCTGGTTAAGAACGGGCAAGAGGTTCAACGGGGGAATATGAAAAACATGATTTTTGACTTACAGACGATAATTGATTATACGGCGCTGCACCTTGGCCTTGGTCAGGGGGATATCATCTTTTCAGGTACTCCCGCCGGAGTTGGGCCGGTTTTGGACGGAGATAGATTTGTCTGTAAGCTGGGAGATAACGAGCTAGGGAGTTGCCTGATCAAGCTGGCAAAGTAGAGAGGGTATTGGATCCGATACCGTACAGAGTTTGCTTGAAAGAAGGCTCTAACATAAGGGGATGGGCATATGCTATGGTTTAAGAAGACAGACACTGTAACTGAATTTCAATCTGCATATCAGCAGTCATCGATTGCTGATACAAGAAAGGGTAAGCAGATTGCCTTGTTAAAGCATAATCAAAAATGCGCTGTGGAAAGAATCCGCAATAAGATCGAAGAAAGCGGAGCCACTGCTGATCATTTGATTCAAAGCACTACGGCAATCACCGAGTCAGCTGAACTGCAGATGAAAGCCATCGAAAAAGTGGTGGATGAACTAAACAATTATTCGGCCTTAGCCCAGCAATTATTTGCCGGTACTGAGAACTCACAGCAAATTTCCCAACGGACCCTGCGGGTGGCACAGGATGGAACCAGTGCAGCGGAAAGCTCCATCAACGCGATCAGCCAGATCATCAATTCCGTCGAAGCCGCTAAAAGCGTTGTAGCAGCGTTAGAGACTAAATCCACTCATATCAATCAGTTATTAAGTGTCATTAAAGATATTGCAGCGAGCACCAATTTGCTGTCTTTAAATGCTTCCATTGAGGCAGCCCGGGCTGGGGACGCAGGGCGTGGGTTTGCTGTGGTAGCTCAGGAGGTTAAGAAGTTAGCCCAACGCAGCTTGGACTCCGTTGGTTATATCAGTAAAACTGTAGCGGAAATTAATACAAGCATCGATGAAACGCTACTGGCCATGAACGAGATTGATGCCAAAGCCAAGCTGGGCACAGAAATTGCCAATGAAACGGAGCAGGTTTTTATCACGATCATCGAAGCTGTACAGCAAAGCGATAGTATCTTTAACGAAATCCGTGGGGCGATTTCCGGTCAGAGTGCCAGTCTGGAGAGGGTGAGCGATTCAGCCCATGTCATGGGCGCTTCTTTCCGTGAATTGGTGTCGATCGCCGAGGTAGCATCCTTATATACCCAGTTTCTACGGACAGCACTATATTCACTCACTGAAGCATCTGGAGAGCTCAAAAAGAATACTGCTCAAATGCTCGAAAGGGTGGAGAGCCCTTCCTTCCATGGTCATGTCCTGCATACAAGCATTGGAGGTGGATTTGATGTTTTGAATCCGTTAATTTCAAGATCTTTTACCTCTGCACAGATTTTATCCAACGTCCATGCCAGTCTCCTGGCTATCAATGCTGAGGGCAATTTGTGCCCTGCCATTGCCAAGAGCTGGCATCTAACCGAAAATAATACATGGATATTTAATCTCCGGCGCGGTGCTAAATTCCATAATGGCCGAGAAATTACTGCCGAAGATATCAAATTAACCTACCAGTATCTTTTGCATCCCGTCACTAACTCACCCCATAAATGGAACTTAAAGCATATCGAAGGTGCTCAGGAATGCATGGAAGGTAAAACCACCAACCTAAGCGGGGTGCAAGTCTTGGACAAATACCGGTTGAGTATTCGTCTTATCTCCCCCTATAGTGGGTTTCTCTTTAATCTCGGCCAGGTTACGACCTCTATCATTGCCTTTGAAGATATGGCAAAAGGCAAAATAATTGGGTGCGGACCTTACCGCTTAGTTGAAGGGGATAAGGAGTTAATCCTGAAAGCTTTCCCCGAGTACTTTAATGGCGAGCCCTATGTGCCTGAGATACGTTTGGGATTAACCAATCATAATGTGTCTGAAGACTTTATCGCGGGAAAATATGATTTTATTCTGATCCACCATAAAGGGATATTGGAAAATATTAAGAATAAGCCTGGTGTAAACATTTCCACACTTAGTATCGCCGGAGTTGTGTATGCGGGATTCAATCTAATTTCGCAATCCCCCTATATCCGCAACCCCTTGGCCAGGAAGGCGATCAATCATGCTGTCAATAAGAAAAGATTAATTCAGGATTTATTAGGTGGGCTAGGTACAGAGGCCAAAGGGCCGCTACCCCAAAATATATTGGAAGATACACAACTGATCGGTTATGAGTATAACCCCCACAAGGCCAAAGATATGTTGATAAAATGTGGATTGGCCAACAGTAAGGAAAAATTACGCATCCTCTGCCGTCAAGAAGCTGAAACCACTGTAAACAACCTATTTTCCAAATTTATTATGCAGGATCTGCAGGCCATAGGCATCGATTGCATTTTGGTGCCGGTTGATCCTAGTCTGGACGGAGATATAAAAACCATCCAAAGCAGTTGCGATATCTTTGTTAATAAATACACGGCTGATACAGTGGACCCGGATAATATTCTTGTCCCGAATTTTACCCAAGGAGAGTCAGCCAATCGCACAGGCTATTACAATGAAGAGGTGGTCAGGAAATTAAGGAAGGCCAGCGAAATCGTTAACCCCTCGAAACGAGCGGAAGTATACAGGGAGATCCAAAGGATTATAGTCGATGAAGCACCCTGGATATTCCTCTTTTATCCACAGTTAGGGATGGCCTGTCACGACGATCTATCAGGTGTTAAGCTAAATCTCTTCGGGTTACCGCGGTACGAAGATATCGTTGTCAATCGGATCGAATGATGCTTATCTTTTAAAATGCTAAACGGAGCTGTTGCATAGTGGTCCGATAAAGTTATCGACATGGAAATCAAAAGCCCCTGTTAGAAAACAAGGCTGATTTGAGGCGAAGGAAGGAGAATAAGAATGGATATGAAAAAAACTATGGCGACGCTGATGGCGTCAGAACCGGTGAAGAAGGCTCTCGCTTTCTTAGAGAAGGATGCCGAGTACACTCTTAAGCAGCAATTGGAGTTGGTGCAGGTTCCTGCCTTCACAGGCCAGGAGGAGGAAAGAGCCAAGTACTTTCAGAAACTGATCGAGGCCGAGGGCTACAAGACCGAGCTGGACGAGGTTTGGAACATCTTTACCACTATCCCCGGCACGGGTGACGGACCCACTGTGCTTATCTCTGCCCATTTGGATACCGTGTTCCCCCCGGAGACTCCGCTAAATATCAGATACGAGGGCTCAAAGATTTATTGTCCGGGCATCAGCGATGATACCCGAGGACTCACCGAGATGTTGACCATCCTACGCGCCTTCCGAGAGGTAGGCATCCGTCCCATCGGCGATATCATTATCGGTGGGAACGTAGGTGAGGAAGGTCTCGGCAACTCACGAGGGATGCGTCATATTTTCGGCAAGCCCAATAACATCGACGGTTTTATTTCGGTAGATGGAGCCTGTAAGGCCTTGATTATAGGCATTGCCGGTATTTTGCGGTATAAGGTGACCTTCCGCGGCCGCGGAGGGCATGCTATGGGCGACCACGGTATGCCTAACCCTATTTATGCTATGGGTCAGGCCATTAGTGGCATTTCTAATTTACCGGAGGCCTTTGCCGCGCCCTGGACTGATTCTGTCAGTGGTGAGCCCTGGACCACTTTCAACGTGGGCCTGATTAACGGTGGTCAATCGGTCAACACCATAGCGGAAGAGTGTTCCATGTTAATCGAAATACGCTCCGTAAAGCAGGATAAATTGGATGAAGTGACCCAAAGGATCATGGCCATAATCAACCAGGCGGTGAACAATGAAAACCGCCGCAGGGAGAATAAACCTGAGCTCAGTGTTAGCGTAGAAATTAAAGAACTGAACAAAAAGCCGGCAGGTTGGCAGCCCACAGAAAGCCCAATGGTTCAGGCTGGTTTTACTGCCTATGAAGCCCTGAATCAGACACTAGATTATCCGACGGTGGGAACTGGAGATAGCTGCATTCCGTTGAGTATGGGCATTCCTGCGGTGGTTACGGGAGCAGGCGGTACATCGGCAAACTTTCATAAGTTGAACGAATGGTTCGATCCCACCGACGCGCATTTAGGGGCTTTTAAAAACCTGCTTTATCTTCTGGCACTAGTGGGCTTGGACGGAGTTTCCGCGCCTACGCTACCCAAACGGAACAAATAGAACCTTAGACGCAAAGCTGCCTCAAACACATTAGATTTGAGGTGGCTTGTTTTAATTTGGGAATATGTATTAAAGAAAATAGCAAGCTTGAACTTACCACAGCAGATACCGTTTGCTGTGTTTTTTTATGAAAAATCCTCATGTGTTTTTAGAGACTTGATTAGCTACGATTAGTTGACAAAATAGCTAATATATATATAAAATAATACCTAAGTAATAGTTTTAGGAGGAAGGTGATTCGATGCGTATTAATACCACAGATATACAGAACGCTTTTGGAAAATATCTTGCACTGGTAGAGAAGGAAGATATTATTATTACCAAAAACGGCAAGAGTGTCGCCAAACTCATACATTATAATGAACCGGACTTTTTTTTGGTACATGAAGAAGCAAAGAAATATCAACCCACAAAAAAAGTGGGCTATGAAGAATATATGGAGTTGGTGGAGTCCTCTGACCAAAGGTACGAACTGATCGATGGTGAGATTTATCTGTTAGCTTCACCATCATTCAAGCACCAGGTGGTTGTTAACGAAATATCTGGTCAGTTTTATAACTATTTTAAAGGAAAACCTTGCCGGTCTTTAACCGCCCCGTTGGATATACGGCTTTTCGGTTATGCGACCAAGTTCGAAGAAGATCCCAATGTTGTTCAGCCGGATCTTGTCGTGATCTGCGATGAAGAAAGGGTTAATGAGAAGAACAAGTATGAAGGTATACCGACACTAGTAGTCGAAGTTTTGTCTCCTTACACCAAAGCCAAAGATTTGGTTGCCAAACTTAATCTCTATATGAAAAGCGGTGTTTTGGAATATTGGGTTGTAAACCCGGAAGATAAAAGAATACTTCAATACTCTTTTTCCAAAGAAAGAGATATTAATTACCCCCAAAGCTATCAGCAGGAGGAAACTATCCAATCAACTGTCTTTTCAGAATTAAGAATAGCTTTATCTGATATCTTTTCTGATATTTAGTTCCGGAAACCGCCGGAGTATAGGGTTTTCGTATCCAGCAGATCTGGCCGCCGATGCATACGATTATGAGCAAGATAACGAAACCTCCCGTATAAAGCAATATCTAAAAGCTGTTTACCTTATTTATGATCCGCCCCTGTCAAGGTAGACCAGGGAAATAAATAAACAAGGTTATAGAAATAGCTACTGCAAAATTGGCGGTAGCTATTTTTTATGCGGCAAACTTTGCCTTGTACCTCAGAATACGCTTGTTCTCTGGAATGGGATATTGTGCAGGAGAATCTGTTTCAAGTGCAGCAGCCCGAACTTCCATAGGAGCACGG